>NZ_CAXUNQ010000044.1:0-43623 GCF_964252615.1 uncultured Bradyrhizobium sp. | reverse complement strand
CGCCGCTGTCGCCCGATGCCGTGGCAGCGCCGCTGTAGCCCGATGCCGTGGCAGCTTCATTATCTCCGCTAACGCTAGGAGCATCCTTCCAGATTGCACGATCAAAAACCCATTTGACGGCACGTTGTGCGAGATCGCCTAACGATATCTCAACTCCGATCGTAACTGATGCCGAAGCAAGTTTGGTGTCCCTCTTGTCGCGATCGCCCTCTTGCACTACTTCAAAGAACCGATTGTATGCAGGCGGATAGAACTCGAAAACGGAAAGCGGATGTTCATCGGTTGGGCAGGCGTGGAAACCGTTGCTGCACGCTTCAATCTTGCCCGACACGCTATAGGTCTTGCCGACCTCGAACTGGAATCCGCGGCATTGAAGATTTCTGTCGAAGCCTTTGATCGATGCGACCGGAGCCAAGACATCAGCGACGACAACAGGCTTGGTTTCGGCTTCAACGTTGATTAATTTCTTCGGTGCCATCAAACAATCCCCCGCTCAGAAGCTATAGTTTTGACGATCAGCGCGTAATCGGACGCTGTAATGCCTTTGAGAAAGGCATTGTGAGCCGCATCAAAATCGTCGGAACCGTGGAGATCGCATCCGCTTTCAATCTCGACACGCGAGCAAAATTGCTCCCATGAACGCTCGCGAGAGATTTCCCCATCGTCACAATCGCCATAACCGGCGAACACACCAAGCGTCTCGTATTCTGGGTGTGCTCTATGATGAGCTGCCATCACAGCAACACCACAATGAGCATCGTGCCGAAATAGGCGATGCAGAGGGAGAGAGTGAAGTCGAGAGCGCGGGTCATGACGCGAATCCCTCTGCCGGGGTGGATTGTTCTATGAGAACGCTGTTGATCGTTCCCCACGCAACACAAGCGCCGGGCACCACGGCGAGGGGAATCATGTCGTCCGAAATCCCCCACTTGGCGCGTTGCGCTTCAACGCGCGGCCAATCCCAGCCCTCGGGGAGTTTGATTTCTGCGGGACGTTCGGCCATCACAGCAGCACCGCCACGAGCCATCCGCCGGAATAGGCGATGATGAGGGAGAGGGTGACGTCGAGGGTGTGGGTCATCACACGGCCTCAAAGCGGCGCCGCTCAGCCGTCGTGCTGTATGTCGCTGTGATGTTGTTGCAGGTGGCGCACGCCGCGCCGCGCCAGTCTGGCGTCGATTGCTCGACCGATCGGGAGTGCCGGCAGTTCAGGCTTTCGTATTTGTACGGCGACTTGCCGTACTTCTGATATGGCGACCGGGCTTCGGGCTTCGTCGCTGCGCGAGCCATTTCCGCTCTCCCCCTCCGATCCGGGATTGGATCGTGTGGGAGAACGATAAGTCGGAAAAATCCGACTGTCAAACTAAAAGTCGGAAAAATCCGATAAAAATTTTGGGGGGCTCTCTTTTAAAAAATCCGAACACCACAAAATTACGGTGGCGATGCGGGCACTCAGAGAACCGGGAGAGCGGTCTTTTCCAAAAAAAATGGGGGGGTACTGCTACCTAGCGTATCATTAGCATAAAGTCACTTTCTCCAACGATGCGAATGGCGACACCCCTTGCGATCAAGTCCTCAGCCTTCCGGTGTTTTGAGCTTTTTTCTTGACCACGCGTCAGTTGCAAATCTTGGTCGCCCAAGACTAAAATAGTCGTTTTTTTCGTTACGCTATCCATTACATTGCAACCGGCCGCTGCCGCGTCTGCTGCGGCCAGCGCTCTCGAAACTTGGAGCGAGCCAGTAAAAACAATGGTTTCACCGGCAAGGGGGCCGGTAAGGTTGCCTGGTAAGGCAACCTTGTTGGGCCTGGATATTGGTGGCCGTATACGTTTTGGCGTTGTATTAACGGTCGACTCGTAGCCGTATTCATCAACCATCTGCTGCAGCGAAATTCCACTGTCGGCTATTGCACGCAATAGCAGAAGCCCTGAAGCGCGCGCATCCTCTGCTGCGTCGTGATGGTGAAAATCTATGGAAAATATGCGAGCCAAATTCGAAAGGCTGTAACCGCCAGAATCACGAAATTGCCCCCAGACGATGCGTGCAATTTGACATGAATCGAGCCAATAACATTGCAACCCTCCCGATCCGTATTTTCCTGCGGCTCGAGCGAGAGCGGTTCGATCAAAGGCGCTGTGGTGAACGATAGCGGCCCGTTCGAGTACAGCGCTAATCACCGGGAACACATCAGCCATTGTCGGCTTGCCCGCAACGTCCGTCGGCTTAATCCCGTGGATTGCGATGTTCGTTGGGTCAAAGTGATCCTCAGGATCGACAAGGATAGTTAGTGCTTTAAAGACCTGACCAGCCTTAAAATGCACCAATCCGATTGAGCAAATGCTGGCAAGGTCGGCATTTGCTGTCTCAACATCGAGAGCGATAAAGTCCGTTACATCGACCACAATTCCGCCCACGCAAAGCGATGAACATTTTCAGAAACGTCGCCATCCGAGCCGGTTGCGCGGTTGCTCGGGAATTGAAGCAAGTAAGGCCAACCAATTGGTTCTTTCTGTAATGGCGATGGCTTTTCGGTCGTCATGCAGGGTGATCCGGCATGTTTGATATCTGTTCTTGACAACCAAAAGTGTTCCGAGCGTTCCGCCAATCGCCGCGCCCAACCCTCCTGTTGGCAAGACGCTGAACATACCGAGCGCAGAGCCTACGCCGCCTCCGATCATGCTGCCAATGCTCGCGCCTTTGGCTCGTTCGACGGTAGATGCGCGTTTTTCGGTATGAAGATTTTGCACCGAACGGATCGCTGAGAAGGGAACAATCTCAAGCGCGTTGCCGCGGTTGTGCAGCCGTAGGCCGTCCATGACGATCAGCGCTCGACCAGGCTGAAAATCGCCGCTGATAATTTTGAACGTGGAACTGTTGCCGGCGCGCCAGAGATCAATTTGATGGCCGATTGAGGATGCTTGGTCCGCCAAAAGAGAGGTTACGTAATCAGCGCCGCCACCCAAGTAGCTGCCAACAGTGACCACGTAGGCGCCAAAACTACCTCCCGCCTGCGAGCTTGTGTCGCGGACTTGGGAGATAAGTGCAAGCACCTGCTTCCGACCCGCTTCAATCAATTCCCGCTCCAGACGCGATTGTTCCGCCGGGGTTAGCCCGTTGCGCGAAGAGGCTTTTCTTTGGTGACAATCAGATCTTTGACTGGAATAGAATACCGTTCTGCCAGCGCAAAGGTAACTTCAGTTTTTAAGGATCGCTTCCGGCCGTCAAGAAAATCCGAAATATAGTTCCGTTCTAAGTCAAGTTCGATTGCGGCGGTGACCGGCCCTTCGCCAGCATCATCCATTGCTTTCTGCAATTTTCGCCTGATTTGATCCACCGATGACATGGCGGATTTATCCGACTTTCCGGTATTATCTTCCAGTCGGAAGTTTCCGACAGAAACTGCTTGCGTAGTCGGAATTTTCCGACTATCGTCCGTTCTTATGGAATCCGAACTCCGATCAAACCTCATGGCGTGTGCATCAGCATATGCATCGGCACGCTCCGTAAGCCTCTCCACGATCGGCAGGCTTGCGGCAGGCGATTGGCGGTTTTTTGACCGGCTCGACGATGACGGCAAAACCTTCACGGCCCGCAAATACGACGAGGTGATAGGCTGGTTTTCGCAGCGTTGGCCCAACGAGATCGAATGGCCGTCGCAGGTGATCCGTCCCGCTGATTTTGTCGAGCCTGCGGAGGCTCGCACATGACGCCGACGCCAAGGGCCGCGAATTACCTTTCCCATTGTGATGCACTCCTGATCCCGCCGCCCCGGAACAAAGCAAGCACATCGGCTGTCGAGGAGATACAGAAATTTTTCCTACTGCGGCATTTAGCTGCTTCACGAAGAATTTTTGAAACCGCAACTTATCCGTTAGTAGCAACCACTTCTGCGCGTAGTTCTCGCGCGGTGATTTGCAAATCACGTCGGCAGCAACCATCGCGTTGCTCGCGTTCGGAGAGAGTTTACCGAATTGCACGCACCGCGTTTGTTGGTGGGTATCTTGCCAAGGTGCTTTCCGGATCGCTTGACTCCGCACCGGTGCCGGCATGAAGCCCTCGCAAGAGTTTTTCATAATCCACCAGACCGTGATGGAGTCATGGCTACGGGACGCGTCCACATTTGCGCTGTTCGTCGCCTTGATCGGGACGGGCGTGCTTCTGAACAGCGTCGCATTGCAGTGGGTTGGCGCGATAGTCGGCTTTGTAACGGTTCTTTGTCGCGGAGCCGGGTTCGCGCATCGATTAACGATCACCGACGCCCGCAAAGAGCTTGATCGGATTGAGGCGGAACTAACGTCTCGCCCGGATCGGTCGTTAAAGCCGGGGGTCGTCGCATGACATTCCGGATCAACGAAAAGGTTTTGTGCGTTGATGATTCGGCGAATGGCCTGGGAGCACCTGTTCTCCTTCCCGAGCGCGGCAAAATCTACACTGTTAGGGCCGTTGGTCTGGTTCATCCGCTCGACCTGAGCCGGCTGCCTTGCATCCTGATTGCGGAAATCGACCGTCTGTCGACCGCGCCGCTTTGGGCTCATCGCTTCCGTTCCATTGCCAACAGCAAAACCAGCATCACCTTCGCGCATGACATCCTCCGCGCAGTTTCCCGCAAAGAACCGGTGCACGCATGACCAGCGCAACCGCCGAGTTCAAGACCAGTCTTAGCGCCCACTGCGACATGGCGCCTCCCGAGACCTGCGATGCGCTCGGCGCGCTCCTGCTCGGTATGCTTGCGAAGCGTCCGATGTGTTCGCGCTGCAAGATCAGACCGGCGTTACTTCGGCTCAATGCTGGAATCTTCTGTTCTAAATGTTCCAGTTTCGCCGGGGCCACCACCTTCGGCGAGAACGTGACGGCCGCGGGTTCAGCCCCCAGCCCATCCGTGCCTGCGGCCGTCACACCAATTTCTCGCGAGCCTGATGCCGACGTAGGCGATACGAAACAGATGGCGGGGCCACCGGACAAGCCGTCCGCCCGCCACGTCTCGGCATCAGGCTCGCGGGATTCAACCCCGGATGCTTCCTACCGAATTTCCTCGCATCCGGTAGACTTGACGGCTGGCGCGGAGGGCAACTTAGACGCCGCCGTCACTTTTCTTTCTGCCGATCCAGGTGCATGCGGGTTCGCCCCCGAGCAATTCGGGTGTCCGATCTGTACCGGCCTTGATTGCAAGTGGACGCACGGATCGCATCCGGCGCTGAGCAGAAACACGACCGCGTTGCGCGTCGTCGCGGAGAATTCGATCACGTCGAGTTTCGCATCCGAATCCGAAACCTGAGAATCTGAGAGGAGCAAAATCATGCTGTTTTTATTTGCCCCTTGGCTTGGGAGTTGTCCCAATTGTTATGTGCAACCTCTGGGAAATCTCCCAATCGGATTGGGAGAGCCCTCGTGACGGTGAAAATCATCTATTCGGACGCGCTCAAGGAATTGGCTGAACCCCGGCCTCGCGACGAGTACAAGAAAAACACAATTGCTCGCGTAGCGAGGGCTGCCGGCCTTCACTACTGGCGCGCTTACGACATTTGGTATCTGAAAGCCCGCCGCATCGACGCTGAAGAAGCCAGACGCATCGACGACGCACTCCAGCAAAAACGGGAAGATGAGGCGGTCAATGAAATCAGTGAACTCCGCACCCGGCTCCTCAAGATCGAATCAAGGATCGCTGCGGAGGCTCCAAGTCGGGCTGGCGCGGCTCTTGGCCAAGCTCGGGCACGGCCTTGCTGATCTAGCCGAAATGGTGTTGCCGGTCTCGAAGAGACCAAATCAAAGGAGCAAGCGCGATGACAATTAAATCTCGCCAGATGAGTGCGCCCGATATGACTCGTACCTTCAATGAATGGATGCGGCGGTATATCGAAGAACCGGAAAAATACACGCGGGAGTTTCAACGCGTGCGGGATTTCCTTGCCGACGAGGCGGCCGGTCGAGAGCCAAGCTACGGCGAATCCTGCACCGCCTATCAGTTCGAGATTTTTGACGAGATGAATGCGACCCCGATCGCCGACTGAGACTTTCTCGCGTTGCACCTCCTAAAGGGATGTCATGCCGACAGTCACTCGTTCCGAATTGAACCGATGCGACGACATTATGGCAGAGCGCGGGTTAGTGCGGATGCGCAGACGCTCGGAGCTGAAGGGTTTCGGATCGCCGGTATCTGCCTGCAACGGCAAGGCGTCGTTTATCAGCAAGGCCGCTGCGGGTCAGTCCGCCCGCAGAGGCCAAGTCGCGTATCGCTGCCGTTACTGCCGGAACTGGCATAACGGCGCGCATCAGAAGAGTTCCTGAACCTCTCTCACAGGAGAAGCAAAAATGGTCAAGCTCGTTCAGGGCGACAAAGACAAGATTTCGGGTTTTTCTGGCGTCGTCACAGCACGCGCCGAGTATATCAGCGGTTGTAATCAAGCGCTTTGTTGTCCACTCGTGCACAGTTCTGCGATACATGATCCGTATGCACATCTGACGCCGTCACAGTGCGCAGCCGAGATCGCGAAGCGCTTGCGGCATTCGAGAATGAGCATTGCCAGACCTACATCCATGCGAGCAGAAATCGGGGTTGCAGCCAAAGCAACCGAAAAGCCGATCGAAACTCCGGCTCAATGGGCAGAACGCCAAAAGGAAAGGTTCAAAGAGCCTTGGTTCCAGATTGTCGGAGAATGCGAACCGCTTAAACCGAAGATCGAGGACATTCAGCGCGTGGTGGCCCGGCAGTACAATGTGAGCCGCTCCGATCTGCTGTCGTCGCGCCGCACCGCCGACGTGGTTCGCCCGCGGCAGGTCGCGATGTACCTGGCAAAAACGTTGACACTGCGCTCGCTGCCCGAGATCGGCCGCCGCTTCGGCGGACGCGATCACACCACCGTGCTGCACGCCGTGCGCAAGATAGAGGCGCTGGTCGCCAAGGATGTCGCGCTGTCCGAGGAAGTCGAGTTTATCAGAGGGCAGATCACATGACAAATCTCTTCGAAATGGCGTCTGCCCTCGCACAGCGGGATGCAGGTATCGCCAGCGTTACATCTCACGCAGATGAAAACCATCCACGATGGAGCGAACGGGCGAAGGGCTGGATTCGCACCTACAGCGCAACGCATCGTCAGTTCATCAGCGAGGAATGTGTAGCCGCTGCTTATGCGGCTGGAATTCCGAAGCCGCATGATCCGCGCGCCTGGGGCGGCGCTTTCATGTCGTGCTCGCGCGACAAGTTCATTCGCCGGATCGGTTTCGGCATCAGCAATAACCGGCATCGGTCGCCAACGCCGTTGTGGCGGTCGTGTCACTTGAATTTTGCGGAGGGCTGAGCATGTCGTCGACAGCAGCACTTGAGCGATTGCCTAATACAGTTACGGCGTGTCACGCGGAGATAAGAACGCTGCGTGAGGCCGTGGGTGGCAACAAAGAGGTTAGAGAAAAAATATACGCTCTGGAATCAGAGCGCAACAAATTGAAGGACAGACTGCAAGCTTCCGAAAACAAGGTTTTGGGACTTCAAGGACGGGTTGACGAATTAGAAGAGGCCGCACGACCCGACGCCGAAGTTGCAATCGATGGTTTTCTGGATGAATGCGAGCGTGTTGGCCCGATGCGGTATGACGTTCCGCAATCGGATAGTGCCATCCGAGCAATCCTCCGACTTCACGATCCCGTGGGGAGACAGCCATGAAATTCACCGTGAATGCCGGGGAGCTATCGGCTGCGCTACGCGGGCCGTGTGATCGGGCGCGCAACAAGAGTGCGATAGCGATATTGAAGCATATCAGGTTCGGCACTGTATCTGGGCGGCTGACGTTACTCGGCCACGACATGGATTCGTCCAGCATCGCGAGCATTGAGGCTGAAATTGCCAGTTCCGGCGCGTGTGCAGTGCCGGCCGATCCTCTCGCTCGGCTAATCGGCGCGTTACCCAAGGTGGCCGCACCCTCATTTGAGATTGACGATAAAACCATCGTCATTAAGTCTAGTCGGTCGCGCTACAAACTTCCTATTCTTGATGCCGCAGATATGCCCGATGCACTGACGGCAGACCCCACCTTTCGCGCCACGGTCACCGCAAGCGACTTGGATCAACTCTTTCAACGCCCGCGCGCCGCCTTGAATCTTAGAGATGAGCGTCCGGTTTGCCATGGAATGTTCTTGCATGATGAAGGTGGTCACCTCTGTTCGGTAGGGACCTCCGGCGTTGTCCTGATGAGGTTCTCTACTGATGTTCCATCAAAAGGGTTTGCGGGCGCGATAATTCCGCGCGCCACAGCCGATGAAATACTTAAGGTGGGTCCAGGGGAGCTTTCGATTTCAGATCGAATCATATCGATCGCTGCAAATAACCAAACCTATAGCTCGAAGATAATAGACACCATCTATCCATCTCATTTTCGGAAGACGATTCCGCAGCGTGTCGCAACTCCGGTGACCGTTGATCGCGATTCACTTATCGAATGCCTCAACCGCCTAGGATCGATTGAAGGCTTAGGTGGTTCGGACTTGATTGATATCTCAGCCGGTGGCGGCGAGATTTCGATGTCAGTAGTCGGCGTGGCGTACGGTGTCGAGATGGTCGAATGCGATGCGACGGAAAGTAAATTCGTATGCCTACGATCCACCCAACTTCTTGATGGACTCAAAGCCTTCCGCGGCGAAACGTTAGAGCTCCATATAGGCACAGAGAGAGACCCGGTCCGGATCATTGACCCAACGGAACCCGACGCTGCTAACGTAATTATGCCGTGTGCCTCGCCAAACCGAAGGGCGGCTGCGGCATGAATTACGATCAGTTCATCGCACGGAAATCGGTCCAAGCGGTTCCTGCGGGCATCTCTGCAGTTTCAGAACTTCCACATCAACTGCGTCCATTCCAGCGCGACATCGTGACATGGGCGCTACAGCGCGGTCGTGGCGCAGTGTTCGCCGGTACGGGCCTCGGTAAAACGTTTCAGCAATTATCCTGGGCGCAAGCAGTACAAAAGGAAACGAAACGTCCCGTGCTTGTGCTTGCGCCGCTCGCGGTCGCACATCAAACGGTACAGGAAGCAAAAAAGTTCGATATAGATTCAGTTGCCTATGCTGCAACTCAGAACGAAATCAAGTCGGACATCGTCGTCACAAACTACGATCGGATCGACAATTTCGATCGCCTGCATTTCGATGGGATCGTTCTGGACGAGTCTAGTATCATCAAGGCACATGATAGCAAAACCCGCAAAACCCTGATCGACTTCACCAAGGATATTCCGTTTCGGCTGCCCTGCACCGCGACTCCCGCACCGAACGATTACGTCGAACTCGGCAACCACGCGGAGTTCTTGGGCGTCTGCAGTGCGAAGGAAATGCTGGCCACTTGGTTCGTCCACGACGGATCAATGAAGGCAACCAACGTCAACAACCACGGCAGCAAGCCTATTGCGGAATGGCGCTTGAAAGGCCACGCCGAGCAAGAGTTTTGGGGTTGGCTTTCGTCGTGGTCCGTGATGCTGCGGCACCCCCGCGAACTCGGATATGACGAGCTAGGCTACGATCTCCCACCGCTGCGCAAGGAATTCATCACCGTTCCATCCGGTCTACCCGTGGCGAGAACGCTTTCGGAGCGATTGCGAGCCCGTCGAGAAAGCATGACGGATCGCGTCCGTGAGGCTGCGGCTTTGGTCAACTCAATGCCTGATCGACCGTGGATCGTATGGTGCAACACGAATGCCGAATCCGAAATGCTGACCAAGGCAATTTGCGACGCCGTCGAGGTTAAGGGTTCCGATCATCCAGACTTGAAAATGCGGCGTCTGATGGGTTTCGTTAACGGCACGGTGCGTGTGCTCGTGAGCAAGCCAAGCATCGCGGGCTGGGGTATGAATTTCCAGCGTTGCGCCGATATGATTTTCGTCGGTCTCAATGACAGCTTCGAGCAACTTTATCAGGCTATCCGCCGCTGCTGGCGTTTCGGGCAGACGCAACCCGTCAATGTATGGTTCGTGGCATCGACAGCGGAGGGTGCCGTAGTTGAAAATCTCGCGGCAAAAGAGTCCGCAGCGGACTACATGGCTGATGAAATGTCAAAGCACACCCGCACCCTCATGACGCGGACTCTTCGCGGCATTCGCGAGCCGGCTCCGCACCAGAACAAACTCATCATTCCGGATTGGCTGAAGGCAGTCGCATGAACGTGATCGATCAAGCATCGGGTAAAGACTGGTATCTGTGGAACGGCGATTGTGTATTGGTTGCGCGCTCGCTTCCAGAGGAGTCTGTCCATTACACGATCTATTCGCCTCCGTTCATCTCGCTGTATACCTTCAGCGACGATCCGCGCGACATGAGCAACTGCCGGACAGATGAAGAGTTTTGGGCGCACTATCAGTTCTTGATCGCAGAGTGCTATCGCGTCACCAAACCCGGTAGGCTTGTGTCGATTCACTGTATGAATCTGCCTACCTCCAAGCTCCGGGATGGCTTTATCGGATTGAGGGACTTCCGTGGTGATATCATAAAGGCCCATCAGGCTGCAGGATTTTACTACCACTCGGAAGTTGTGATCCGCAAAGACCCCGTCTCCGCAATGCAGCGGACCAAGGCAATCGGACTTCTGCACAAGCAAGTGTGCAAAGATTCCAGTATCTCGCGCATGGCAGTCCCCGATTACATCATCACCATGCGTAAGCCCGGCGAGAATCCCGAGCGCATCGCAGGCCAGTTCGATGCCTATTATGGCAGCGAAGCGGCACCAGATGATCCGCTTCCGTCTCGCGAATGGGACGCCGTGGCAGAAGAAATGGTGCCGTGTACGGCATACCCGGGCGAGGCACGGTATTCGATCGCCGTGTGGCAGCGCTACGCCGAACCGGTATGGATGGACATCGCTCATAGCGATGTCCTGTCCCGAAAGGAAGCGCGGGAAGAAGCTGATGAGGCGCACATCGCGCCGCTGCAGCTCACGCCCATACGTCGTTGCATGGAACTATGGAGCAATCCCGGCGATACGGTCTTTAGCCCGTTCGCCGGCATCGGCTCCGAACTCTACGTTGCCCTGCAGATGGGGCGGCGGGCGATTGGCGCGGAATTAAAGCCTTCTTATTGGCGCCAGGCGGTACAGAATTGCGAACGTGCGTTGATAACGGCAATTCCCGGGGTAGGAAACGCTCCGCCTCGCCCCACAACGCAACTGCGCAAAGATATCCCAGCATCGCAAGTCGATTTATTCGCCATGATCGAAGCGCAGGAGGCCGCCGAATGACGATTTCAAAGTCACATTTTAGGAGCCGATTATGACCCAGTTACGCGACCTGGCGGAAGGCAAGCGCGATCTTTTGATGTTCGACCCGCGAAGAATCAAGGTCGATCCGGGCTACAATATCCGCGACCTGTCCACGCCAGAAGCGCAGGAGAAACTGCGCGAATTGGCGCGGTCGATCGCGTCCATCGGCGTGCAGCAACCGTTGACGGTGCGCCTGAAGGGCGATCAGCCATTCGTTGTCGCTGGCCATCGCAGACTCGCCGCGGCATTGCTTGCGATCGAAGGCGGCGCGGAGATCAAGACCGTTCCTTGTATCGCGGAAGCGAAGGGGACGAGCGAAGATGATCGCTGCGCCGATCTGATCGTTTCCAATTCGCAGGACCCGCTCAAGGCTATTGAAGTCGCGGCGGGCATAAAGCGTTTGATCGCATTCGGATGGGACAACGCGAAGATCGCGGAGCGATGTGGCTGGGGATCGACACAAACCGTTGACAATTATCTTGCGCTGCTTTCCGCGCCCGAAGACGTAAAGAGCATGGTGCGTAGCGGCGAGGTCTCGCCTTCGACCGCGCGCGAAGTCGTCCGCAAGCACGGCGACAAGGCCGGCGAAACCCTTGCCAACGCCAAGCGCCAGGCCAACAGCGAAGGAAAGACCCGCGTCACCACGGCTCACATCAAGGCGTCGACCGGGGAATTCCAGGCCACAGTTCCTCACATCAAGCTGATGCTCGCAACCCTTCAGAAGATCGCGACCGACGGAGACGAGGACGCGGCGGAAATGGCGCGCGACACATTGGAGAAAATCGGGGTTCTCAAGAAGCAACCGAACGGCTCGGAAGCCGGTCACAGGGCAGCGGCGAATAGATGAAACAGGTTTTTCAATTTTTCAAACGTATCGCGGACTCGCGCCCGCCCGACTTCCTGATCGGAGGTTCGGAGCAGCCGTATATGCGCCGATGGTGGGTGATACCGCGCAATCGTTTCTTCAATATCTATCTGCACCAGTTCCTTCGGTCGGACGATGATAGGGCGCTGCACGATCATCCGTGGCTGAATTGTTCGATCCTGCTCGACGGCAAATACACGGAGCACACCATCGCCGCAGGCGGAGTGAACCGAAAGCGGGAATACTCTGCCGGAGACTTCAAGTTTCGGGCGGCGTCCTACGCACATCGCGTCGAGCTGACGGACGGACCGTGCTGGTCGCTGTTTCTTACGGGTCCAACCATCCGGACATGGGGATTCCACTGCCCGGCTGGCTGGCGGCCGTGGAAGGAATTCGTCAACGACCGCGACAACGGCAAAGTGGGTCGAGGTTGCGAATGACTGTTTCACACGAAACAAACGCAGCATTTGTTGGTGTCGCATGAGCAACAAGACATACATGGCCTCGCGTCGCCAAGGCAGCACCGTAGGATGCGCCGAAAGTAGCGTCCGAATGAGCCTGACGATCAGGCGTGACAGCTTTGATGCGCTCCGCGCCCAAGCCCGGGCCAATTATCATTCGCTATCAGGCGAGGCCGCAGAGGCCATTGAGCGTGATTTAGCTCGCGCCGCGGCGTTGCGGGCGGGGAGGGCGTCGTGAAACATCTTCCCCCGCTTCCATGGTCATATTCGACCAACGCTCCCGTGGGCCAGCACGAGAGCAAAGGGCTCGTCTACTTGCTAGATGCGAACGGCCGCAAAATCGGGACTGTGTGGGGCAATCCTGACGAAAAGCTCGCTGCGGCGGCAATGATCATGGATGCGTCAGAGGCGCTTCACAAGGTCGGTGGCAATTCATGACCACCTCACCCCGCCATAGCTGGGGCGACCCGCGCTCAGTCGAGGTTCATATTTCCAATCTGAGCGTCAAGGGACTTGATCAACGTTGCCGCAACGTCCTCGATTTGCCCACACAGGTTCGCATACCTGTAGACGGGGTCGTTGTACCGGGGGCCTGTGGCGGGAACTTCGAAAGTCGTCGTATCTGGGAAGCTGGCCAACATTTCAATGGCACGCGGGAGTTTAGTCCTTATTGCGTCGATGTGGACGCTGATCGAGACTGGGAAAAGGTCCAGGTTCTCCCAACTTTCATTAAACTCCGATTTTTCGGCTATCTTAATAGCATAGACACCGGTTTTTCTGGTTCCTGCCGATATGTTAAACCCAACGGCCATCCGCACATTACGCGTTTCGACGACAAGTTTTTCCGAGGCGTAGCGGAGGCGAAGGTACAAACCGAGGCGCTTTCGGGCAAGGTCGCGCAACTCGCGATCTCGGTCATAATTGACCTTAGCCATCGCACCCTTATAGGCGTAAGTTCCCGCTATAAACGCGATCAAAGAGGCCATCAAAGGCTGCCACTCCTTCAACGCAAAATTCATAGGCCCCGTTACCAACCAAATGGTCAGAATGGTTGTGAAAAAGAGCAGGGCAATAGCGAGCAGGTCGTAGCGCTGGTTCATAAGGATATGCTGCCGCTCCATCCATCGTTTGTCGAGGGCGGGGCGACCCGGAGGTTAAACCGAAACATTCGGTTCTATATCAGCCATGCCGCTCCCAAGGGTCGAATTATAATCTTCACCGTCCTGACCGGCATGTACCCGGCGATGGCAGTTCGGACAAAGGGCGATGACAAATTGAGGATGGTCAGGACCGCCGTCGCTCACACGCCGCAAGTGGTGCGGCTCCAGATATGGTGTGCCATCCTTGCGGGGAAATGGGGCCGGGGCCTTACACCCTTCGCAGTGACCCGCGGCGCGCGCGAGAACGTAGTTTCGAACGTCGGCACTTCGCTGATAAACGTTACGAAATCCCGCTACGCGACCAGGTGGCGGCGCCCCCGCGGCGGCCATGGCCCTTCGAAGCAATTCGTCGAGTGGCGCGGCCTCTACCGGCTGGGCGTCTACTTGCTCGGCGATTGCAGAGATCGGCCGGAGCTCAAACACGATAGCGTTGCGCTGCGCGCCTTTGCGGTCAAGCGCACGTTCGATGTGGTATGTTTCGAACACCATTTCATCGACAAATTGCAGTCCGTCGCGAGTATCACGAAACAAAAGCAAACTCTTTCCTTCGGAAGAATGACCGGCAATCGCCGCATTTCCGCGTTGCATGGTCATATCGCCGACCTGACCTTCGCCGAAGTATTCAAAGACGCCATCCGGACGCTCTCGATCGGCATAGCCATGCCCGAGGCCGACTTCTCCGGTCACGATGATGACGACGCGGAATCGCTGAGGCGTAATAATTCCGCCCTGCATTTGTCCGCCGAAACGGGCGTGAATGTCCCTTCGCCGGTTGTAAAGCCGGCCCTTCTCAAAACCCCAACTCACCGCGACCCCCGATACGCAACAAAACGCGACAGATTTTGCGCTGGCCGCCGCGCCATGTCCAGGCTCGGTACGGGCACTTGTGGCGGATCGGGGAACCGCAGCAGCCCAAGCCATAGAGACTGAGGCGCGGAAGATCTGAAATGACACGCTGGTGGCGCGCATATGACGGGTCGATCGACCATCCGAAGCTTCTGAAGCTTTCGGACAAGATGTTTCGTGCCTGGTACACGCTGCAATGCGTCGCCTCGGCGAACGGCGGCACGCTTCCGCCTGCCGAGGATATCGCCCTCCGGCTCCGGATCAAGAAAGCGGAAGTGGCGGCGTGGATCACGCAACTGGTCGCCGCAAAACTAATGGATAACGATGAAGGAGTGTTCCGGCCGCACAATTGGGATAGCCGACAGTTTCAGTCCGACCGTTCCACGGAACGCGTTCAGAAACATCGAAACAAAAAAAGGAGCGTTTCGCCCGAAGCGAACGGAAACGTTTCAGGAAACGTTACAAGTAACACCGGAGGAAACGTTTCAGAAACGGCCAATGAAACACCCCCAGAGCAGAGCAGAGCAGATTCAGAAACAGAGCAGAGCAGAGCAGACGCCTGCGCGCCCATTGATGAGGAATTGAAAAGGAAGGTCGCCGCGCTTCAGGCTGGCGTCAGCGCGCATTTCGTCTCCCGAGGGGTAAAAATTCCCAACCTCGAACGATGCCGCCAATGGTTGGCGGATGGCGTAGCGGCCGGGACGGTGCTGGTCGCGGTCGAGACCGTGCTGAAACGTGGCACGAAGCCTGCTACGCTGGATTACTTCGAGGGTCCCGTGAGGGACGCGCACGCCAAGGCGGCGCCGGAAAATCTGCAGATCGTTCCGCCCGGCGAGTTCATTGTCGAAGGTACGCTGGAATGGGCCTGCTGGGACCGGTATCTGCGCGAAACCACGGGGCGCGGGTCGCCAGTCACGGACAGTCGGCACGAAGGCGGCATCCGCCGCGGCTGGTGGCGACCGTCTCGCGTACCCGACGGCTACGACGAAGCAACCGGAGAAAAACTCCCTCCAACCTCTGAGGAGGATGCGGCCTAATGCCTGATGCGCCTTACAAAATTATTGAAGGATGGCGGTCGACGGGACGCCGGCGCATCGTATGCCGCTGGTTTCGGACTCGTATTGAGGAACTGTGGGAGCATAAATCTGGACGCGCCGAGTGGCGGTGATACCACGGCGTGCTCTATCTAAAAACAGACGATGATGCCGGGTCGATCCAGGCTTCGCATTAGAGGAGAGAGAAAATGGCACTTGCAGCAGAAGAGATCGAAAAGGCAAATCGAGGCGAAGGCTGTTTGGGGAAAGCACATCCGGCCGAACCCGTATTCATCCTGCGCGCACAAGATTCGCTTTCAGCCGATCTTGTCGAGAAATGGGCAATCCATGCTCGTTCACTCGGCTGCGGAAACGACAAGGTCAACGAGGCGTTCGCGCTTGCAGATGAAATGCGGCGTTGGCCGGTGCGGAAGAATCCGGATTGACGGTGGGATCGATCATGAGGCGAGTGAACTGCGATCTGTGTAATGACCCCGGCCAACTTATCCGGCTAAAATCATGCATCACAGGGTTTAATTGAAGGATACGGGACGTGCAGGAACTGCAAACGCTGATCGATGCAAAGCCGAAGCCGTCAGAGCGTCCGATCATAAATTCGGGTTGGCATATCGTGTTGTGTGAGCCGAACGTTGAAATTCAAGTATCGATTGCGCTGAACGTTCGTGGCTACGAGTCATTTTGTCCCGCGGAGCACCGACCACAACGAACGAACAGGACCAAAAACGGACGTCGTGTGTATGAGGACCGAGCCAAGGCGATGATACCAGGCTATAACTTTGTACGTTTCGAATATAGGAAATGGGACTTTGAGGGCGTTAAAGCCGTGCGTGGTGTCCGCGGCTTCATGAAAGTGGCGGACCGGCACGGCGACATGGTTCCGGCAGGTCTGAGCGGCGCCGACATTGAGCGACTAAGGGCCGAAGATGAGGCCGCCTTCGTGAGACATCAGGCGTTAATGGCGAAGCGGGCAACGGACGAGGCAGACAGAATAGCAGGCAAGCCAGAGGTTGAATTCGAAGCAGGCAAGCAAGTCCGTATCGATGGGCCGACTGGTGAGAGGTGGGTCGGCGTGATGGTGAGGCAACGCGGCTCGTCGCGAGTCGAACTATTACGGGCCAACGCCAAGATCATCGTGCCGCACTCGAAAATCCACAACCTTTGTGAATAACGGAAAGTTTTAATATCGCGATGGAAACAAATCATTTACCGGCTATTGCGTTCGGCTGGCAAACCATCTCCGAATCGCCAGACGAGATTGATCGATCGCTTAGCAGGTTGAATTCCTGTCGGTCGTTTAACCCCGGGTTCGGGACATCCCACCGCATACACAGTGGTGGGCGCTGCGCATGGTTCATGGCAACATGACGGCGACAGCCCACCCAGATGATCAGGACGCTGTCCGCGAAGCCCTTGAGGCCGCAGCGAGCGACCTCGAAAACCGCGCAGGCAACACGGTATATCGCGCGGCATGGAAAGTAGCGGCGAAGCTCATTCGAGCGCGGAAGCCTAAAACTGATTTGCCCGAATAGCTCAGTTGGTAGAGCGGCTGTTTTGTAAACAACGGGTCGCTGGTTCAAGTCCGGCTTTGGGCTCCAATACTCGTTGCAGAAAGAGCAAGCAAAGATGACCGCAACGGTTCTGCCATTCCCCACACCAGCACCAAAGGACGGCGGGAAGGCGCGTATCCAGGCTGGTCGCATCCGCAAGGGATTGACCGCAGAGCAGGCATTCTTCGCAGCGGCACAGGCCATATCAGGCGGCGCGTGTGATTTGAGAATGGATCATACGGACCCGGAAGATACGGTGCCGAGCGAGTATGTGGCACCTGTATGTGATGGCTAATTCGGAGATTCGAATGTTTCGTAGGTTGCTCATCAATACTTTCGGGCTGAGGCTATTCCGTGCGGGCGATGTCGTTATCGATCGCTTCGATGGCAAGAAGGTGACGTTAGAGCGTGTGACAGGCTCTCGTGCAGAGGTGTTCTGGTTCGATAGGACGAAGCTAAAGCGTGGCTCACTCAACGTACGGCACATCAAACTTGCATAACCAACATCCGCCCGCCGTGACCTCATTGCGCGGCCCAGACGTGGATTAAAGGGCGGAGCTATTGCCTAAACCACTGGAACGAAGAGAGCGGAACAGGGAATACGACGCTCGACGTCGCAAAGAGAAGCCATGGAGAGCGCTCTACAACACGCCACAATGGAAGGCATTGAGGTTAGCGCAGCTAGCAAAAGAACCGCTCTGCAAGCGTTGTAGGGAGCGTGGGATAGTGCGTGCGGCGACCGTGGCTCACCATACTTCGCCGCATCGAGGTGATCCTGGACTATTCTTCAAGGCGTCCATCCTCGCTTCGTCGTGCGACGACTGTCACAACGTGGATGAGCAGCGCATCGAGCGCGGTGGTAGGGCCAGACAAGCAGTAGGACCGGACGGATGGCCGTCATAGGGGGGCGGTCAAAAACTCTGAGTCTTAGGGAGTTGAGACCGGCATGGCAGTCTCGCGTTAAATTCCGCTAAATCCGCATAGGGGGGTCCATTGGGTCGCCGTAAGAAGTTACCAGACATCGAACGCCTCGACGGGAACCCCACAAAGCGCGTCATCGAGGAAAGCGGAATCGAAGCGCTCGGCGAACCGTTCATCCCGGAACATCTGTCTGATGACGCCCGCGGTTGCATCGAGTGCATCAAGGCTTCGATGCCTTCGACCGTCTACTCCGCTCTCGACAGTTTCATCCTCTCGGCATTCGCAACATCTTGGGCGCTGCATAAGCTTGCGGCGCACAAAATCAATGACCCTGCGTTCGAACACGTCATCACCGTGGGAGACAATGGCGCTGAGGCGCAAAGTCCATGGCTGGCAATCCTAAACAAGCAGGCGATGCTAATGGCGAGCCTCGGCGACCGGCTCGGACTCGATCCGAAAAGCCGCGCCGCGCTCAAACTGCCCGGCGCAAAACAGCGCAAAAGCAAGTTCGCCGGCCTGATCGGGCAGACAGGGTTGTCGCGTTCATTGAGCAGCTAACGGTTCCGTCTGGAGAAGGGCAGGGCGGAAAATTCAGGTTGCGCGAGTGGCAGAAGAAGTTTGTCCGGGCGATCTATGAGCCGCACAATTGGGTAAACGGGCGGCTGTTACGCCGTGTGCGCCGCGCGATCCTGTCGATCGCCAGAAAGAACGGCAAGACCGCCCTGATCGCAGCGCTGGTGCTGGTCCACTTGGTCGGACCGGAAGCTGAGCGCAACGGAGAAATCTACTCGGCGGCCAACGATCGGGAGCAAGCCGCCCAGGTCTTCAAGGTTGCCCGACAGTTCGTCGAGGCTGATTCCGAACTCTCGGAAATCATTCGGATCATTCCGTCAACTAAGACGCTCGTCTGCTACGCCAACGGTTCGTTCTATCGGGCAATCTCTGCAGAGGCGGGAACCAAGCACGGCTTAAACCCGACGTTCGTCATCTTCGACGAACTCGCTCAGGCCAAGAGCCGAGACCTATACGATGTTCTCGATACTTCGATGGGTGCTCGTTCTGAACCGTTGTTTGTGGTCATTTCTACGCAGTCGAACGATCCTGAACATATTCTGTCGAAGCTAATCGATGACGGTGCGGGCGCAAAGGACCCGCGCATCGTCTGCCACCTCTACGAAGTTCCCGAAGATTGCAAGGACGTCTTCGATCCGCGCGTCTGGAAAAAAGCGAACCCGGCCCTAGGTGACTTCCGATCGCTCGCCGATCTGAAGGCGATCGCCGACAAAGCCGAACGGATGCCGGCTGAGGAGCCGAAATTCCGTAATCTGTACCTGAACCAGCGTGTTGCGCCGATCTCTTCGCTGATCTCCCGTAAGGAATGGACGGCTTGCGCCGGTCAAGTGGAATTTGTCGAGAAGGAAGAGGTCTATCTCGCGCTCGATATGTCGGCCATCGTGGATCTCTCGGCGCTTATCATGGGCAGCGCGGGGGACGAGACGAAGGTTCGACCGTTCATATGGAAACCGGAAGAACTGCTTCGCGACCACAGTGACCGTGATTTCGGCTCGGGCAACAATCGGTATGGCGAGTGGCACAAGGCCGGGCATCTGCTCGTCTCACCGGGGCGCTCGATTGATCCCGCGGTAGTGGCCCGAAAGATTGCCGAACTGTTTAATACCTACACGGTCTTGGGACTGGCTTACGACCGCTGGCGCATTGCGGACCTGCTTCGCGAGTTCGACCGAGTCGGTCTTGAAGCGTGGGAAGACAAGGGCAACGAGAAGCAAGGCTCCGGTCTTCGCCTCATTCCCTGGGGTCAGGGCTTCAAGGATATGGCGCCGGCAATTGACGCTCTGGAGCTCGACGTTCTTGGGCGGAACTTGGTGCACCCCTCGAATCCCGTACTGACTTGGGCGATGGGTAATGCGGTCGCAACCATGGACCCTGCGGGCAACCGCAAACTAGACAAAGACAAGGCCCGGTTTCGCATTGATCCTGCAGTCGCGCTTACGATGATGTGCGGGCTGAAATCGCGCGACCTCAACAGTGTTCGGCCGTCCGTGTACGAAGAGCGCGGCATCATCATGTTTTAGGCGGGCCGGATGGGATTACTCGATTTCTTCCGCAGCCAGCCCGAACAAGCATCGCAAAGAATCGAACCGCGTGCCGACATCGGCGGCATCATGTTCGACTCCCTCGATGATCCGTACCTTCTCCAATTCATGCGGGACGGATCGGCGACAAAATCGGGCGTTTCGGTTAACCGTCGCAGCGTTCTTTGCAATACCGCGGTACTGCGGTCGGTCTCCCTGATTTCCAACTCCATCGGTATGCTGCCGATGCATTTGATCGATGCGGCGACGAAGGAAAAAGCGACAAAACACCCGCTGTTTCGGTTGTTGCATCGGCGTCCAAACAGTTTTCAGTCCGCCTTCGACTTCAGAAGCTTCCTACAGATGCAGGCGCTGACTGAAAAGAGAGGCGGATTTGCGCTGGTAATTCGCAACGGCGACAGGATTGTGGAGCTGATTCCGCTGGAATCGTGCCGCGTCGAGCCCGTTCAGAACAACGATTGGTCCGTAACCTATTGGTACGATCGTCCAAAAGCCGGGCGAATTCCGTACAAATCCAGAGATATCCTGCATCTTCGCGGCATCACTTACGATGGGATCAATGGAATTTGCCTCGTAGATCAGGCGAAAGAGGCAATCGGGTTGGCGCTTGCGGCCGATCTTGCGATTGCCCGGTACTTCAGAAACGGCAGCTTCATCGATGGCACGCTGAATGCGCCGAAAGACGCCAAAATCAGCGAGCAGGCCTTGAACAGAATGAGGGACTCCTGGCAGGCGCGCTATTCAGGCGCGGACAACGCCGGCAAGACTCCGTTTCTGGAAGAGGGTGTTGAGTACAAGCAACATTCGTCGTCTGCCCGAGATGCCCAATCGAACGAAACGCGTGCGCGGCAGGTTGAAGAGATCGCGCGAGTGTTCGGCATTCCGCGGCCGTTGTTGATGGTCGACGAAACGAGTTGGGGATCAGGCATCGGCGTCCTCGGCCAGTTTTTCGTTCGGTATGGACTTAACCCCTGGTTCGAAGCGTGGCAGCAAGCGATCGAGCGAACGCTTCTTAGCGACGACGATCAGGAAAAGTACATCGTCAAGTTCAATGCCGGTGCGCTGCTCCGCGGCTCGATGGCAGAGCAGGGCGATTTCCTCGCGAAGATGATGGGCGCGGGCGGCCAGCAGCCGATCTTTACGGCAAACGAGGCGCGGGATTTTCTCGACATGCCGTCGCATCCAGACGGCGACAGCTTGTCCAACCAGATGATGGGTCACAATGGCGGACCTCCACTCAACGACAACGAGAGCGGCAATGCGAAACCATAAGTTCAAGGTTTTTGCGAAAGAGCGGCCCGGCGCGTTGCCGATGCCGGCGTCGCGTGACGTACAGGCCCTGACCGACCCGAAGGTGTTCGACAAATGGGCAAGGGATGCCGCTGGCATTCGGGCCGTCGAGCGCGATGACAACGTCATCACAATGTTCGACGTGATCGGTGAAGACTTCTGGTCGGGCGGCGGGATCACGGCAAAAACGGTTTCGGCCGCACTGCGCGCCATCGGGCCGCGTCCTGTCGAAGTTCAGATCAATTCTCCGGGCGGGGATATGTTCGAGGGGATTGCGATTTATAACGTGCTTCGCGAGCATCCCCAGCCGATCACGGTCAAGATCATGGGGATGGCGGCGTCGGCGGCTTCCATTATCGCCATGGCTGGCGACGAAATCCAAATCGGCGCCGCGTCGTTCGTCATGATCCATAATTGCTGGGTCATCGCTGTCGGAAACCGGAACGACCTTGAGGAGGTCGCCGAGTTTCTGGAGCCGTTCGATCAAGCCATGGTTGACCTCTACGCGGCGCGAACCGGTCAGGAAACCAAATTGATCGCGAAATGGATGGATGCCGAAACTTACATGTCCGGCTCTCAGGCCATCGAGCGGGGCTTCGCGGACGCGCTGCTTTCCGCCGACAAGCTGACGACGGACAAGTCTGCACAGTCTCACGACCGTCAGATCAACGATTTGCGCGCAATGGAATTGTCGCTGGTGGCGGGTGGCCAGTCCCGCACCGACGCCCGTGCGCGCATCAACAAGATCAAGGGCACGCCAGGCGCTGCCCGCGATACCGACACGCCAGGCGCTGTCGACCTTAGCTGGATTGGCCTTGCCGCCAGTCTGTCACAGTCCCTCTCCGTTTAGGAAAACCAACATGAAGCATGTTTCCCGCACCGCCCTTCTGGCGGGCAGTACCGCTTTGCCGCGCGCCATTGCGGCCGGCAGCATTCGCATGGACGCGTCGGATCCGAAAGCCGTTCTCGCCGCTCTGCAGAAGTCGTTCGAGGACTTCAAGGCCGCAAACGACGAGAAGCTGAGCAAGAAGGCCGACGTCGTTCTCGACGAGAAGGTGGACCGCATCAACGCGGTCGTCGCCGATCTTCAAACCAAAGCGGAAGCCACGGTCAAGGCCATGGACGATATGGCCGTGAAGATCGCGGCGGCGCAGGTTCGCCCCGGCGATCAGATCGGCGATCTGCCGCCGACCGATCCGGAGTACGTCAACGCCTTCAAGGCGTGGATGCGTCGGGACAAGGTATCGGCCGCGTTGCAGAAGGATACCGATGCGAACGGCGGCTACCTTGCGCCGATCGAATGGGACCGCACCATCACCAACAAGCTGAAGCGTGTTTCGGCGATCCGGGCGAATGCGCGTGTGCAGTCGATTTCGGTGGCCGGCTTCAAAAAGCTGTTCAACGACCGCGCCGTCGGCTCGGGCTGGGTAGGTGAGACCGCTGCGCGTCCGACCACCACCACGCCCGGCCTGGGCTCGCTGGATTTCACGCCGGGCGAGCTCTATGCGAATCCCGCCATCTCGCAGCAGTTGCTCGACGATGCGGCAATCGACCTGGAGCAGTGGCTTTCCAACGAGGTCGAGGGCGAGTTCTCCAAACAGGAAGGCGTCGCCTTTCTGTCCGGCAACGGCACCAACAAGCCGTATGGTGTCCTCACCTTCGTCACCGGTGCGGCAAATGCCGCGCGGCATCCGTGGGGCGCCATCGCAACGGTCAATACCGGCGCCGCCGCGGCGCTGACCGGGGATGGCTTTATCGACCTCATGTACAGCCTGCCTGGCGAGTTCGCCGCCAATGCAAAACTGTATATCAACCGGCTGTCGCTCGGGGCCGCCCGCAAGCTGAAGGACGGTCAGGGTAATTACCTGTGGCAGCCGACCTATGTTGCGGGCCAGCCCGCCACATTGGCCGGTGCGCCGATTGTCGAATTGCCCGACATGCCTGTGGTCGGAGCCGGCAATGTCGTCGCGCTGTATGGCGACATGGAAGCGACGTATCTGGTCGTCGATCGCATCGGCATCTCGGTGCTGCGCGACCCCTTCACCGACAAGCCCTACGTGCACTTCTACACGGTCAAGCGGGTCGGCGGCGGCGTCTACAATCCGGAGCCGATGCGCGCGCTGGTCGTTTCGGCCTGATGCCTTCGACCGATTAAATGGCCGGGCGGGAGCGCCCGGCCTCACAATTCCATCTCAAACAGGAGAACAGCATGACCAAAGCCAAAGTACCCGGTGGCACAGCGAGCGGAATGAAACCGGGCGGCTCCGCTGCCCAAGCATCGGATGGCGACAAGCTCGATGCGCTGTCCCCAGCCACCAAACCGGAAGCGTCCGGCGCCTTGCAGGAACCGGAAATTGCGGATCGCATCGATCTTACGCATCCGGCCGTTGACGCCAATCCGCGCCAGGGAACGAGTCCGGACAGCAACCGGATCGATTTCAACGACCCGACTATCTCCAGCCATGAAGCGGTCCGCCGCAATCTGGAAGAGCAGGGCATGACGGTCAACGATCCGCCGGCCGAGCATCGCAAGAAGGGTTAATCAGTGTACGTCGTCGTCACGCCACCCGAAGAGCCGGCTGTTTCCCTTGAGGAAATGAAGGCACATCTTCGGGTGGACCATGATGACGACGACGATGAGATCGAATCGCTCGTTGCCGCGGCGCAGGCCGGCTTCGAGGATCCGGATATCGGATGGCTTCGACGCCCGGTAGCGCTTCAACAGATCGAGTTCGTTTACGACTGCTTTCCTGCCCGAAATGTCGATCTCCCGGGACCGATCCTTTTAGACGGCGATCATCCCGTCGTCGTCAAATATCAGAATAGCGCCGGGGTCGATCAGGTATTCTCATCCGCCTCGTATCGCGTCGACCGTGCCTCTACCGCGATTCCACGCTTGATCCTCGGTCCATCTTACGCGTGGCCGCGTCCGGCAAGTTTCATGCGGATTAACTGCTGGGCAGGCTTTGAGAATGATGATCCGCGCATCGGAAATTTCCAGAGTGCGATCAAGTTGCATGTCGAAATGCAATACGACGACGTTGATCGGCAAAAATATCAAAGCGCGATCGACGCGCTCTTGAGTACCTATCGATTCCGCGAGTTCTGACTTTCTTACACCGGGCCCTCAAAAGGAGCACTTCAAATGTCCCTCACCACCACCGTCAAATGCTCGATCAGCGGTCACTACACGAAGTCCGTGGGCGGGCGATCCATCGTCGACGACATTCCTCCGACGGAAGACTTTCTGCTGGCGAGCGGGACCGGGCCAGGCGCGGCGGACATCGCGTTCTCCGACAAGCGCACGCTGGCGTCGAACACGTCGGAGAACCTGGACCTCACCGGCACCCTGACAGACTCGTTCGGCGTGGTGATCGCGGCGGTGAAAGTCAAGGCCATTGAGATTCATGCCGACAAAACGAACACCACGAACCTTACGATCGGCGGCGCAGCGTCGAACGGGTTCAAAGGTCCATTCAACGACATTACCGATGCCATCGTTCTCGGGCCGGATGACCGCTTCGTTATTTCCAGCGCAGTGGGCTGGACCGTCACGGCGGGGACAGGTGACCTGTTGAAAGTGGCAAACGCCACCGGGGCCTCGGCCGGTTATCGCGTGAAGATTATCGCAGCGTCGGCGTAGTGTCGTGACCACGGCCGGCGAACTGCGACATCGTATCGCCTTTGATCGCCGCGCGTTGATCGATGACGGGGCAGGAAATACCGAGGGCGACTTCGAAGAGCAGTTTGTCGTCTCTGCAAAGGTCCAAGCAAAATTCGGCGGCGAAGCCGTCACGGCGGCCCGGCTAGCCGGTCAGCAACCGATCATTGTCACGATCCGGCAGAGTTCGAAAACCGTCTTGATCGGCACGGACTGGCGGGCGCGTGATGTGCGCTCATCGGCAAATCCCGACGAGCAGACGGTCTACAACATCCGGTCGATTGCCGATCCTGACGATGGTGGCGCATGGTTCGAAATTCTTTGCCAGTCCGGGAGCGCGGCTTGAAGACGGTCGCAATGACGCGCGATTTTTCTTACAGGGTCGCCCGGCACACCGTCATTCAATACGTCGGCGGCCTGACCTATCATCGGGTGCCTGAAGCTGCGGCGAACGCGATCCTGGACGCAAAGGCCGGCACAATTATCAAGACGAACACGCGCGGCAAAGATGATCGACCCGAGCAATGATCTACAGGTCGCGCTGGAAGCGGCTTTGAAGGTCGAAGGGGCGCTTCCCCCAGAAGTATCCGGGCGCGTCTACGACAAGCCTCCGACCGCCGCGAAGTATCCTTACATTGTCATCGGAGACTGCCAAGTTGTTCCGGACAAGGCCGATTGTATCGACGGTGTCGAGGCCTTCCCAATTGTCGACGTGTGGTCGCAAAAAGGCGGATACCCGGAAGCAAAAAGGATCGCAGGGGCCATCGTCGCGGCGCTTGATGACAAACCTCTGACGGTCCCCGGCTTCAACGTCATTCTTTTTGAGCTCCAAAACTATCAGCCGCTACGCGATCCCGACGGCATAACGCGCCGCGTTTCGCTGATATTCCGTTCGCTCCTTCAGCCCTCCTAAATCCCGCGCCGTCGGCGCTTTTTACGCCGCTTGAGCGGCGCGCATCTCTATGAAAGGGAAATGCAATGGCACAGCCGGTCGTGTTGCGCGGTACGAAGCTCCTGATCTTGATCGGGAACGGCGCTTCTCCTGAGGTGTTCTCTCAGCCCTGCGGATTGACGACGCGTTCGTTCGATCTGTCGGCTGCGACAGCGACAACGCTTATTCCGGATTGCGATAATCCGGACGCGCCGTCTTGGGAATCGAAAGACATTACAGGATTGTCAGCGGCCGTCAGTGGGTCTGGAGTAATGGCTGTCGGGTCGTTCAACGTTTGGAACGACTGGTTCATGAGCGGGCAGGCGAAAAACGTCCAGATCAAACTCGACGATGCTGCGCTGGGTCATTGGTCAGGGCAGTTCATTCTCAGTTCGCTGAAGTTCGGAGGCGCGCAAAGCGGCAAAGTCACCGCGGATATTTCGCTTGTCAACGCCGATGCCGTGACTTGGGTGGCGGCCAGCTAGCCGTGAGTAGACCCGACGACGATCTTCAGAAGTGGTTCGACGGGCTTTCGAAAAAGGTCAGGAGTCAGCTTTCGGACGTCGTGAAAGGTGAGGCATACGATCTGTCAGCCGCCCAGCTATCCCGACTTCGGTCTCTGGAGAAGCCTCCAGAAGAGACCGGCGATCTTGAGGCGTCTTGCAGGGTCGAGCCGGGCGCGAGCGAGGCGCAGTTCGTGGTTCTTGCCGGCGGCGAAACCACAACGGTCAAGGGTGACGACCACGCCCTGAATTTTGAGTTTGGAACCCGCAAGCAGCCCGCGCGCTCGTTCTTTTGGTCGACCTATCGGGAGCGCGCCGCGGGTATTCGTGAACGGATTGAGGGCGCAATCGAAAAGGCAATTAAATGAGCGCAACCGGAACGCGCGCCATCATATGGGCGAACGGGGAAGACCAGTTTTGCTTGGCAAAGGTCGGACTGATCCTCGACTTGGAGGAAAAATGCAAGGCGCCGTTCGCTGTGATCATGGCGCGCCTCGAAAGCGGAACTTGGGGATTGAACGACGTTCGCGAAACCATTCGCCTGGGCTTGATCGGCGGCGGCATGGCGCCGGACAGGGCGATGACCGCGGTCAAGAACCATGTCGACGAAAATCGGCAAGGTCTCGCCCATTCAGTTCTGGTTGCATATGAGGTCGTTAAAGTCGTCATGTTCGGAGTGCCCGACGATCCCGTCGGAAAGAGCAGTGACGATGCGGGAAAAGGGGAGCCGGCGGAGGCGCCAGAAACCGGCTCTACCACGACGACGGACGCCTCCGACGCTCCGAAATAATCAAGATTGCAGCCAAACTGGAAGTCGATCTCCGCATGCTCGAAGATTGGACGGTTTGGGAGATTGTTGCGTACATCGATGGTCGAAACGAAGCGTACGCGAACGAAGATAAGCCGGAAGCAATGAGCGGCAATGAGTTCGATGCTCTGCTGTCCGTCCACAACATTCTGCATTCGGTGAATTAATGGCCGTACCAGCGCTTCGCGTTCCTCTCGGGCTAGATACCCAAAGCTTCGAGAAGAGCATCAATGATGCCAAGTCGCTAACGTCTTCGACGACAGACTTCCTGGTGAAGCAATTTGCCAAAACGCAGTTGAAGTTGGTCGCAAATTCGGATCAGTTCAGGCCGGCTATAACCAGCGCGACCAAGTTCGTCGGCGACGAGTTTGCGAAGGTCAAGCCTCAAATTCAGGCCTTCACGCAAGCCGCGACCAAAGAAACGGTTGAGGCTGGGCTGAAGGTTGGGAGCGTTCTTGGTGGGCCTGCCATCAAGGGGAGCTTCCAGGCATTCACGGCCGTCGGTATTCCCGCTGTAACAGGATTGGCGCAAGCCATGGCGCCGCTGGCGTTGCGCGCGTTTGCTGTTTACGAGGCCTTGCATCTCGTCAGTGACGCGGTAGGGGCTGCGCGCGAGCAGATCACGGCCATGGTGGCGGTCGCGGATAAGGCTGCAAACCTTACCGTCACCCCCCAATTCCTCCAGTTGTTCGAAGGCGAATCGCGCAAGCTGAAGGTCACCGTCGACGAACTTGATACAGCCCTTTCGAATGCCTTCAATGCTTCCAAGGAAAAATCGCCGATCGATCTGGCTAAGTGGGAAGTTGCCGGCGAGCGGGTAAACGATACTGAGCTGGCGTTGCGCGTATTCAACGCAGAATTGGAAAAGTCGAGCGGCAAACAGCTTCAGGGCCTGGTGCTGTTCCGTGACGCGCAAACGCAAGATGAAAAGGTCAAAGCGATCCTGCAGTCCATGGTCGAATTGGACAAAGTCGGACAGCATCTGCAATCGCTGGAATTGGGTGAGAAGTTCTTCGGAGCACAGTTCGTAGATCGTATTCGGCAGGGTAAAGCCTCAGCCGAAGGCATTCTTGATACCATGGAGAAGCTTAAGGCTTCTCAAGATGGCATATTTGCGGACTCGTTGGTTAACCGGGCGAAAGCTGTTGATGATCAGCTCAAGCTTTCGCAGGATCGCTTGTCGCGATCGCTCAAGCCGACCTGGGACGATCTTGCGAGCGTGATACTGACGATCAAGGGATATTGGGCTGACGTCGTCGACCTTATTGCGAAGGCTGTCGAGTTCACGAATAAGCTGAGCGGGTCAAGCCTGGAATCCCTGAAGGGCGAACTGGCGGCGGTTCAGGATGCGCGCAGGAGCGGAACCGGCTTAGGTGGTATTCCGCGGATACCTGGCGCTGATACGGTTCGCTCGTTTTTGGGCCAGCCATCCATCGACCAAAGCCTTCGTCAGCGTGAAGAGGACTTGCAGCGTAAGATCGATGCTCTTGAAGGGCGGGTTTTCGGACCTGAAAAGCCTGCGACTGCCTCTCGCGGCACGGGTGCCGCTCCTACGCTCAAGAAAACAGCGAGCGAAGAGCGCGATCCGCTGGATGTCGCCATTGACGCCTCGCGCAAGCACACCGCAACGCTTGAAGCAGAGGCGAAAGCGATCGATGGGACTGCAGCGGCTCAGGCGCGGGCTAAAACGGTCGCTCAGCTTGAGGAGGCTGCCAAGCGCGCCAATACGGCTGCGGGCAAGGAAGGGGCCGCAATCTCCGAAGAGCAGCGCAAGCGCATTAACGCGGAAGCGGATGCGGTTGAGCGCGCCGCCGCCGCCTACGCTAAAAAGCAGGTCGAGTCGCAAATCAAGTTCGACCGTGGCACGGCATTTCTTTCCCAGTCGGACGTTGCCATCGCACAGCAGCTCAAGGGAATCTACGGGTCGGACATCCCGGCGGCCCTGAGCAGCACATACGCCGCAGCAATACGAGTCAATGAAGCCACCAAGGAAATCGCTAACACGATATCTACGAACCTTACCACAAGTCTTGTGGACGTGATCGACGGGACCAAGACGGCGGGGCAGGCGTTCAAAGACTTCAGCAAGGTTGTCATCCGCGCGATCGAAGAGGCGATTGTTAAGCTTCTGATCGTTGGTCCGTTGATGCGCGGGCTGCAGGGTGGTTTAGGCGGAATCTTTGGCGGGATCTCTGGGGCGTTCGGAGTTACGTCGGGCGGATACGACGCTGCGGGTGTGAGCTTAGGAACAGGGTCGCTGGGCGGGCTTTCCTATCCGGCGTTCGCCTCGGGTACTGATTACGCGCCAGGCGGATGGTCCATAGTTGGTGAGAACGGGCCGGAGTTAAGAAAGATCGGTCGCGGCGATCAGATCATCCCAAACGATATTGTCCGCAGCATTGGGGGCGGGGGGATGAATGTCAGCTTTGCACCGCAGATTGATGCCCGGGGCGCCGACGTCGCCGCAGTATCGAAGCTCGCGCAGGTCATGGCCCAGCAACAGGCAGAATTCGAGCCGCGCGTCCGCGCGATCGTCGCGGCTCGCGGCAGCAAGAGATGGTGACCCGTGGCGCTTTCGCAGCCGTTCGATCTGTTCGGGGATTTTCCGGGCTGGATCACCAGTTTTGACCTGAAGTGGAGGCAGGAGCAATCCACGCAGGCCAGCGGCCGCATCATCGTAAAGGATTTGGGCACGCCGCTCTGGACGCTTAAAGCGCAGTCGAAGCAGCTCAGTCCGAACACCCTCGATTACTGGCGCGCTCGATTGAACGCCATGGAGAATGGTCTCTCGACGTTCTACGGCTATTCGCTGTCCCGCACCTTTCCGATCAAATATCCAAATCGATCGTGGCCTACAGGGAGCAGCTTCAGTGGAACGACCGCGGCTGTTTCGGCGATCAACATCAATCGCAAGGCTATCGCGGTCGCATCGCTGCCTGCGGGCTACGTCATTTCGATCGGGGATTACGTGAAAATAGGAGCTACCGATCTTCATCAGGCGATGGAATCTGCGACCGCAAATGGTGGTGGCGTCACGCCGCAGTTCGAAGTTCGGCCGCACATCTGGCCTGGCGTTTCAGGTGGCGCGGTCTCGGTAAGGAAGCCGTCCTGCATTATGGCCATCGTTCCCGGATCGCTCTCCTCCGAGGCGGGTCTGAACGGATGGGGCAGCATTTCATTTTCAGCTATTGAGGCTCGCACCTAATGCGCTCGCTTTCTGCGGAAAACTATGCCGCCCTGCAATCCCGCCGCCTCGTAGCGCGCGATTTCATCTGGTTCGTGGTGCGAGACCGGAATACCGGAAATCCCGTCACTGATGGTTATTGGTCGGACGTAGGTCAGATAACCGCCTCTGTGGTCGATCCGGATACGGGCGGGACTTCGTTGCGGACATGGTTCGGCGCGGGCTCGCTGATTCAGATTTCGGATATTCCGCTCGTTTCCAGTCTGACTGTGCAGAATGTCACGGTTACGCTGTCTCAAGTCGCGGATCGGGTGAATGCGCTGATCAGGACCTACGACGCAAAGCAGGGTCGGGTCGAAATTTACCGTGGACTGTTCGATCCGGACACGCGCCTCATGGTGGCGCCGGCTACCCCTAGGTTCGTAGGGACGATCGACGAAGCTCCGATCAAGACGCCGAAGGAAGGCGAGAGCGGAGACGTTACCCTCACGCTCACCTCGAACACGCAGGAATTGACAAGAAGCAATCCCGATACACGTTCAGACGCCTCGCAAAGGTTGCGGAGCGCAACGGATAATTTCTACCAGGACGCGGCCGTGGTTGGGACATGGCAGCAATTCTGGGGTCGGGCAGGCGGGGCCATCAGAACTTCTGTGGGTGGGGCAGCGCCTGGATTACCGATCGGGCAATGATCCGGCCGGCCGTTCCCGCCGACAAGACGCGGGTTATCGAACTACTGAAGGATTCCAGGGAAGCGGCTGGCTTCGACACATCGAAGGGTCTGACGGGTTTCGTTTTTCCATTTGATCCAGCCTATGCCGAAAGGTTGTTCTTGTCGCATCTCGTTGCCCTCCGGGCACTTTGTCTTGTGCTTGACGTGGGCGGAAGCGCGCAGGGCGTACTGATGTCCGTCGCCTACGAGCATCCGTTCGGGCCGGTCTGGATCGCTAAGGAGACAGTGTGGTGGATCGACCCGGAGCACAGAGGACCCGCCGCTGCCCGGATGCTTGATGCCTATGAGGCCTGGGCGCAAGGGCAGCATTGCACCTTCGTTGGAATGGCCGGCATGGGCGCCGATCCGGATGTAGCAAAGTTGTACGTGAGACGCGGTTATCGCATGGCCGAAACGCACTATTTGAAATCGGTCTGAAGTAATGGCGATCTTCTCGGCGCTGGGCATTGCTACATTCTTGGGGATCGCGGCGGATAGCTTCATTGCGGCTGCGGGCGCCTTCGTTCTCAATGCTGCGGTTGGTGTTGCTGCATCTTTAGGTCTCAGTTATGCCGCTAAGGCACTGGCGGGCGATCAGAACCAGACCGCGGCGACCGCCGGTAATTTCGGAGTTCAGGGAACACTGCAGGCGGGCGGCGCCGTGCCGCGTTCGTTCAATCTCGGCTACAGCGTCACCGCCGGGTCGCTGGTATATGCCAACTATCACGGCGGTGATACGGCAACGCCGAACGCCTACATCACGCAAGTGATCTCAGTGGCCGATCTGCCGAGCCGTAACATTACCGAATTCTGGGTAAATAATGAGAGGGTTACTCTGCCGGATGGCGGCTTGGTAGGCGGCGGTCAGGGCCCAGATGCCGGTTATAGCGTTCCGGAATACGTCAAGGCTCGAACCGACAGTGGCCCGACTGAGCCGCACTTGTATATCAAATATTACGACGGGACACAGACTGCGGCCGATCCTTATCTGGTCGGCACGGTTTCTTCGGACGATCGTCCCTACGAGTCGACTAGGGTGGGCGTCGGCGTCGCCTACGTTGTCGTCACCTATCTTGAGAATGACAAGTTGTGGTCTGGATTTCCGGAGTTCAAGTTCGCTGGTGCTCAGGTCAGGCTCTATGACCCATCAAAGGATTCGAGCAACGGTGGTGCAGGGTCGCACCGCTATTCCAATCCGACGACATGGGGTGGCGATGGCGACGACCTGCCTGCCGTCCAAATCTACAATCTGCTGCGCGGTTTCCGCTACAACGGAATCTGGCTTTATGGCCTTCAGAACATGTCGGCGGTGCGCTTGTCCTCGGTCAACTGGTTACCGCAGATAGCAAAATGTCGCGCAACGATCCAAGGTGAGAGTGGGTCTGAGCCAACATATCGATCTGGCGGACAGATCAATGTGAACGTCCAGTCAGCGAACGCAATCGAAGCCATCCTGACATCATGTCAGGGTCGGCTTTCGGAGATCGGAGGCTTCTACAAGATACACCTGGGCACCCCGGATAGCCCGACATTTTCATGGACGGATGACGATATCCTATCCAGTGAAGAGCAAGTCTATCGACCGTTCTTCGCCCTCTCCGACAGCGTCAACGGCATCCAAGCGACGTACCCCGACCCCGCCCAGGGATGGAACACTGTAACCGCACCGGCGTACTACCGGCCCGATCTCGAGGTGCTGGACGGCAATCGTCGCCTTATGGCGAACCCATCCTTCGACTTGGTGCCGTATCCTGCCCAAGTGCAACGACTGCAAAAGTCCGCGATCGAAGAGGCGCAACGCGCTCGGACGCACACGATCGTTCTGCCGCCCGTTTTCTGGACCGTCGAACCTGGTGACGTCGGTGAGTGGACGTCGGTTCGGAATGGATACAGTGCCAAACAATTTCGTGCGGACGCCATCGTTGATAAGGCCAATCTCGACATCATCGCCAGCCTGACGGAAATCGATCCGTCTGACTACGATTGGGATCATGCGGTTGAGTTTGAGCCGGTTACGTCCGGCCCGACGATAATCCCAAGACCGGCAGCGCAGGGCGTCGTTGACTGGTTTGCCGAGCCTTGGACGCTCGTTGACTCGGACGGTGTATCGCGTCGGCCCGCGATCCGGCTTACATGGGACGGCACGCAACCCGGCGTTGCGGGCATTCAATATGAAGTCCGGCTTGCGGTCGATCAGTCGGACGTAACGAAAGGAAGAACTGATCAGCTCGCGGCAGGAGCGATCATCGTCTCGCAATCGCTGATCCCGAACACTGCGTATCAGGTAAGAGGGCAATATCTGCCGACTTCGCCGCGCGACATGCTGTGGTCGGACTGGCTGAACGTCAGGACGCCAGATGTTTTGACTAGTTTGGTTGAATTCGACGCTGGGCTGCATGAGCGCTTCACCATCGCATTCGACCAACTATACGAACTGGAAAGCAGGATCACTCAGCTTATCTCGTCTACCGCCTCAATCAATATCGCCCGCAATTGGCTGGACAAGAAAAAAGTCCGAACCGAATTGTCATCTGTTTCGGAGGCAATCAGCGCACGAATTACTGAAGAGTCGCTTGTAGCGAGTTCGGCCACTTCGGCGGTTGCGCTTCGCACCACCACATTAGAAACCGCCATCAACGATCCCACTCACGGGCTTTCTGCAACTGCCACGACGGCAGACGCTCTATACTCGCAAGTCAACAATAGCGAGACGGGCCTCTCGGCTATAGCAGGAAGGACAACGACGCTCGAAGCGAATGCTAATGATTCCGCGCATGGTCTGGCGGCGACCGCTGGCGCAGTATCGCAGCTCCAGTCTCAAGTCGAACTAGACTCAAACCATCTGTCAGCGATGAGCCTATTGCTGAATTCGTTAAATGCGACTGTTAATGATGCCGCGCACGGAGTTATTGCGACCGCGAACGCAACCGACGTGCTAATCGCGCAAGTGAATCTTGACGAAGGCCATCCGTCAGCAATTTCAGGGAGGCTTAGCAACTTCAGTACGACGCTTGGCGATCACAATGCGACCCTCAATTTACTGGCAAGCAGTGTGGATGGAAACAGGATAATGCTGGGATTAGTCGGCACCATCGACGGTGTGAGCGGTGGGCTAATTCTAACGGGCGTTGGTCAAAATGGCACTGTCTCCTTCACTCTGTTGTATCGCGGTGAATTCATAGTTGACGGATCGATACTGTCTTCGAAGATAGGTGCGGGCGAGATCAAAGCGGTCAATGTTGGAGCTCAAGAGATAGATGCGACGCATATCAAAGCGCGCACACTGACTTCCGACTCCGGAGTATTTGGAGTTTTAGGGGTCAAGTCAATTTCGATCGGAGATAACGCAGTCACAGTTCCAAAAGTCCACTCGCCCCCGGGATCGTTGACTGGATCAGCCGCAAGCCAAGTCGCGGCGACTGTGACTCTTGACGTCGATACAGCCGGTTTAGCCGGCAAGCAGATAGCAATCCTGATCGGCTTCTCTGGTGCGCTAACATACGCGACGAATGCCACCTACCGCGGCTCGATTACTGTTTCATCATTAGGCGGATCAGAAGTTACGCTCATCAATAGCGCAGGATCAGGGCAATACGAAGCCTCCCTAAATTTCTCCGCTTCGTATGTGTTCACAGCCTCTGGTGGAATAGACACTTATATCATCAGAGCTAGGGTAATTTTGTCGGCGGATGTTCGTATGGATAGCAGAACGCTTTGGGCTGTGGCGGCAAAGCGATGAGCACGATTCACATTCACTACAAGCCGATCGATGATCGATACGGCGAAATTGGTGGTTGGGAAACAAATGATGTTCCAACCATAGAAGATGGTTGGTTGATTGCGACAATATTGCTTGCGAAGGGGCAATCCGTACCGGATGGCAAGACACAAAAACTGGATTTTATCGACAAGATTATTGTTGAAAAAACTGAAGCCGAAAAACGTGAGGCGCTTGTCCCTTCCGCATGGGAAATGAAGTGTAGAATCTTCGCCGAACTAAACGCAACCGATCAATTCGTCGTCCCCGATAGGCCGATGTCGGAAGAGTGCCGCGAGTCTTGGTCGACATACCGTCAAGCGCTTCGTGACCTTTCCAAACTTTCCGGTGTTCGGGCAATGATTGGCGCATGGCCGGTACGGCCTGACGATATTGACGCTGCGTCTGAACTGCGTGAGCGAACTTAACGGACCTCATCATGACCGTTCTTCTGCCTCCCTACACCACGGGGACCGTCACCGTTGCTGCAAACGGAACGGTGGTTACGGGTTCGTCTGTTGTATGGAGCGATTTGAACGCTCGCGAAGGTGATTGGTTGCGTAATCCGGCAACGGGTTACGTCACGGTCATCACTGGTCGGCTGGACGCCAATCACCTGACCGTGCCGGCATGGAAAGGCACAGCAATCGCCGCTGGCGCCTACGAAATCTATCCGTATTCACCGCTGCGCTACGCCGGTGGAACGGCGATGGCAGATGTGCAGGCCTTGCTTGCAATTATCAACGGCGCGACGATTTTCTATCAAGTCGCTGGTAGCGCCCCTGACAACTCGCTCGGCGAGGACGGCGATATCGCCATCAAAGTCAACGCGTCTCCGTGGCAACAATGGGTCAAGAGCGGCGGAGCTTGGGTTTCTCAAGGGGTACCGCTCGGCATTTCGAATAAAGGGGCGTGGTCGAGTTCGCAGGTCTATGCCGTAAATGACGTAGTCGGGTCGGGTGGCAATGCATATCTGTGTATCGCGCAGAATCAGAATGCGATGCCGCCCAATAATACATATTGGGTCTTGCTCGGCGCGAAAGGTGATACCGGCAACCCAGGTGTCGCAGGTAATGCTGCAACCGTTGCTATCGGTTCCGTCACTACGGGAGCGGCAGGAAGCTCTGCGGCGGTGTCGAATGTCGGCTCTAGCAATGCCGCCACGTTGAATTTTACGATTCCGCGCGGTGACCAGGGCATTCAGGGTATCCAAGGTAGCCAGGGTATCCAGGGTCCTACAGCGGTCATATCCGGTACTAGCGCATCGGTGGCGACGGTCGGCTTAGGCACTAAGGTATTCGTTACGCAAGCCGGCATCGCGTGGCCCGTGGGTACGCGACTGCGCGCCGTCAACGCAGGCGGCGACCGGGTTTTGGTCGGTCTCGTCACGGCCTATTCAGGCACATCGCTCACGCTGTCGGTAGACACGACGCAAGGCGTCGGCGCGGACAACACCTGGACAATTCACATTGCCGGCGAGATTGGCCAGCAAGGCGGTACCGGACCATCCGGCCCAATCGGCCCAGTCGGCCCAGTCGGCCCAGTCGGGCTACCCGGCGCCGCCAGCACCGTACCAGGACCTAAGGGCGATACCGGCACGGGATTTACGTGGAGCGCTAGTGGGACGCTAGCGCAACGCGCAGCGTCTGACGGGCAGACCACTGGATACGCGTTTTTACAAACCGACACGGCGCCGTTCCGTCTTTGGGTGAAGGCCTCAAACACGTCGGCCGATTGGGCGGGTCCGACTTATGTGGGTGGGCAAGCCGCAGTTGGCGACATGGGCTTAATCACCGATAGCGTCTTGGACAATTACGACTACGGGAGCATCGCGGCATGACGACAGCAACTCAAGTCAAGCGGCGCCGGGGCACGACATCTCAACACACGGCCTTCACGGGCGCTGATGGTGAAATCACAATCGACACCACCACGCATAGCGTAGTCGTCCACGACGGAGCGACTGCCGGCGGGTTTCGTCAGGCGACCGAGTCGTACGTCCAGGCTCAAGTAGCCACGCTCGCTGCCGGAAACTTCCAGAATCAGTTTCTGTTCGCGAACACGATCTATCCATAACGGAAAGGACTTTTATGGCCCTCGCACCTGTCTATATCGGCACGCCGCAAACATGGCAGGCCGCACTCACCGCCGCGAACTCCAACATGGACGGCACAGGGACCATTGTGGATGTTGTCACTGGCGGTTCAAGCGGCTCGCGCATTGATAAAGTTCGTGTCGTTGCCAGTGGCACAACTTCGGTCGGAAAGGTTCGATTTTTCCTCTACGACGGCTCCAATACGTACATGATCAAAGAGGTTCTTGTCTCCGCCATCGTGCCAAGCACTTCTATTGAAGCGTTTGTGGCTGAATGGGATGCGGACGGTCTTGTACTCCCAAGCTCCTCTTGGAAATTGCGCGCTTCGACTCATAACGCCGAAGCTTTCAAAGTCTTCGCCAAGGGCGGTAACTTCTGATGGACAATCGATCATCTTTCGGCACACCGGAAAGTGCGGCCCCGATTGGCTTTGGTGGTATCATTCCGTCAACATCAGAACTTCCCGTCAACCGGATGCATGCATCTTTTACCGTTGAGGGTTCTGGCACAGTCAAATCACTGACCCCGTTGCCGCGTGGGGTTCCTATCCTCTTGACGTTCATTGGCTCCCCGACGTTCGTCCACTCAACCAAGCTGCTGATGCCCAACGGGGTCAACAAGCGCTTTGCAGCAGGTGACCGGGCATGGTTGCGTCCCGACAGAGATGGCGTTTGGCGCTGTATTGGTATCATGCCGGCAAACCCTGGCCCCCTATTCGTATTCGAGGGCGATAGTCTCACTTGCGTTACCAACCAAGGGCTTTGGCCCCTGATCCTACCGACTGTAAGTGGTTTTTTTTCGCGCGGAACTTCTCTGTATTACGCAGCGGATGGCGAATCTGCTTCGACAATGGTCGGTCAGTACACGACACAAGGCGGCACTGTATCGTTCGGCTCAGGCATCGAGGCGTTTTATTTGTTGTGGGCCGGCACGAATGACATTGTCTCAGGCACTTCGGCTGCCACCACCTACGGATATCTCACAACTATTTGGGCGGCCGCACGGGCAAGCGGTTACAAAGTCGTGGCTTTTACGATCATGTCGAGGAACGACAATTCTGGCGCGGCTGAGATTCAGCGCATCGAGCTGAATCGTCTTATTCGAAGCGATGCGAGTCTATATGATTATCTGGTTGAACCCGATTTGGTATTCACCAATCCGCTCGACATGGTCCTCTTCAACAATACGTTCGTGCATCTCTCTGCCTACGGCAACAACGTTCTCGCGCACATGGTGGCATCAAAGGTGTTGGGGACGGCACCTTACGAAAGCGCACCGCCAGAGGCTCTCGCACAGAATAATATTTTCATCAATCCGAAGGTGGCGGTCAATCAGACGGGTGCCGGCGGTACGCTTGCATCCGGCACCCGGCGATGGAATGCTGATGCATGGGAAGCGAAATACGTCCATGGCGCCGGGACTGCTGTCGTCATTGCGCAACAACTTCCATCTGGTTCTTTCCCGGCCACCTTACCGGGATTTGATTTCGCGCAGCAACTCGCCGCGACTACCGCGGTATCTTCACCGGCAAACGGCGATTATGCGTTACACCGGCAGCAGGTAGAAGGGTACAGGGTCGCCCATCTCGGATGGGGAGCGAAAGGCGCCTTGCATCTATCCTATGCCTTCGCGTTCTACACGACGGTGGCAGGAATTATTTTTGTCAAAGTATCGAACGGAGCAAGAAACCGATGCTTCTATCAGGAGCAGACGGTCGCCGCAGGGTGGAATTTTCTTACCGGCTCAATCCCCGGCGATGTGACCGGGACATGGGCCAAGGATACGGCCGTTGGCTTGGTCTTCGAAGTGTTTGCGGTCGGCAAGGCAGCATCACCTGCCGCACCCGGCGCGTGGGGTGCAACCAGCACCACACAGACGACTAATTCAACGAACCTGCTCGGAACTAACAACAACCAGACCGTTATGACCGGCTTGTTCGGATGGGCTGGCGCGCCGATCGTGACCTCGCCGGCTCGGCTGGCTATGCTGATGCGCTCGACGGAAGAAGAGCGGTTGCGGTGCTATCGGCATTATTTCGTCGTCAACAGCCCCAATGTCGTCGCGCTAGGGCAAGCCGCAAACACTACACAAGCCAGTTTTTTATTGACGCTCCCTGTCCCCATGAGGGTTGCACCGATATCTTTTTCAGTATCGGCTGCCAGTGATTGGAATTTGCTGAAGGCTGATCTTACTTCGCTAGTCGGGACGGCTTTTCTTGGAGGTTTCGGAACAGCCGAATTGAATTTAGCGCAGCTTGTCTTTAATTGCGTCTCCGGCCTAGTTGGCGGCAATGCGACAGGCCTGCTGCAAGCAAATTCTAACGGCAGGATTTACATCGATGGTCGGTTTGCTGACGTTTGAACGGTAAACTAGAGCTTTCTGAAAACGTAGGCATCCTGCCAATTTGCAAAGGTGCCGCCTGCCACGAACTCCGAAAGATCAAACAATTTGTGTGCAGCATCTATCATCCAGTTTGGGTCGACGAATGCGTTTCCGTAGTTGCTGCCTGCATTAGCGCTGGCAATAGTGAAGGCGTCGTAAGGCATAAAGACATATCGATCATCACATACCCTGCGGATCAGGTCCGTGACATGATCGGAATTGTAACCGAAGAGTGCGCGATGCGGCACCGAAGTTACTAGCGTGGATAGCGCGCGATAGCCGTGCGTCGTAATGATAAGGATGCCGTTATTCGCTAGAACGCGCGCCATCTCATGCAGCCAAGCGAGAGTTCTTTCCTTCGGAAAATGTGAGAAAACGGATAGGGCGAAAGCAAAATCGATTGACCTGTCTGGCAAACAAAGTGGCGGCTCGGGGCCATTCGTCAACGTGGTGACGTTGCTAATTTTCTCTTGACACCAAGCAACGTGCGCTGGGTTGGTTTCCGACCCGAAAGTCTTGTAGGCAGTTGATTGTCCCAGCAATCTTGTGACTCGGCCGCAACCGCAACCAAAATCCAATACTGAGGCTCGCGGCGGACGATCGACTGCGTGTTTCTCGAACAAGTCTACGAGGAACATTGCGTCTCTCACCCCTTGCCAAAGGAATCCTGCCTCGTGAGGGTCGTTGGTGATAGACCGCAGTTCATGCGGAGGAATCGGCGGCAATAAGGATCGTAGCAGGTCGTCGAATCCAGGACCGATAGTATGAAGCCATTCAGCGTCTTTGTCCGCACCGGCTACGAGCAGAGCGACATGAAGATCAATGTGTTTTTGCCGAAGGTCCTTTAGCCGCTCACGAGCTCCAACGGGAGTGATCAAGTCGAGGAAGTTCATGCGTCAACCTATCCCTCGGGGTTTATCAGCAACCTATTCCCGCATCGTGCCCGCGTAAAGACCGCCAAGGGTCCCAGAGAGTCTGCCCCGCAGGTTCCACTCGTCCTTCAATTTCGGAGACTTCACCATGACCAAACGATCTGCCCAGGCCGGGCGGGGCGGTGCCGTGCGCATTGCCCACCGAAACGGATATTACGGCTGCCGCCGCGATCAAAAGGACATGCGCGACCATATGTTCGTGGCCCGCGCTACGAGATTGCCGCCAGCCGTTGACCTGCGGGCGCATTGCCCTCCCGTGATGGACCAAGGCGATCTCGGGTCGTGCACCGCGCACGGAATCACCGGCGCACTCCGATACGAGATGAAACTCCGCGGACTGCCGGATGTGCCGCTCTCGCGCTTGCAACTCTACTACGATGAACGCGCGATCGAAGGAACTATCAAGTCGGATGCCGGAGCCGAGATTCGAGACGGCATCAAATGCGCGGCAAAGATCGGCGTGGCCCATGAAAATCTGTGGCCGTACAACACCTATAACCTGAAGCGCTTCACGACCAAGCCGTCGGCGAAGGTCTATGCCGACGCCAAAAACTTCATGGCGTTGTCCTATCAGCGCGTCGAAGTGAGTGCTGTGGCACTCAAGGCCGCCTTGGCAGCGGGCCACACGCCCATTATTGGCCTTACGCTTTACGAGAGTTTCGAGAGCGATGCTGTTGCAAAGAGCGGCATCGTCCCGATGCCGGCGAAGCACGAGAAAGTGGTCGGCGGCCATTGCATGTACGTCGTGGGCTATGGCCAGAAGCCCGGCACCTTCACCGTCCGCAATTCATGGGCCGCTGATTGGGGCGACAAGGGCGATTGCTATTTTCCGGAAGCCTATCTCGGGTCGGTTTTGCTGGGATCGGACTACTGGATCATCACGACGGAAGGATCCGCACAATGACAACTTGGCCAAAAGACAACCAAGCTGCGCGCAACGCTTTTTACGGTGACCCCGGCAAAGGACAGATCCCCGCGCAGATGGTGCCCGTCGTTCCACCGTTTCGCATGACCTATACCGATGAGCACGGCACAAAGGTCATGAAGTCGATCATGTTTCACCGAAAAGCCGCGCCGGCTCTGCTGGCAGCTCTTAATGAGATTTGGGACCACTGCCAACACGATCAGGCTAAAGTCGATGCATCGGGAGCCTCAAAGTATTTCGGTGCCTACAACCATCGCATGGTGCGCGGCTCTACCACAAAATGGTCGAACCATGCCTACGCTGCGGCGATTGACCTGAACGCGCTGGACAACGCCCTAGGGGTGAAGAAAGGCACGATGCCGGACTTCATCGTCGATGCGTTCTGCCGGCAGGGCGCCATGTGGGGTGGCTGGTACAAATCCCGTCCGGATTGGATGCACTTCGAGTTCGTTGATAACGGCGGGCGCAAGCCAAAGTCGATGCCGCCTTGCATCAAGCCTGCAAAGCCCGCGGCGCTTATCGCTGATGACGCGCCTGCCGATGAATTCGAAGATCATCCTGCGTTGCCGTCGTTCCTTAACAAGAAAGATGATCCAGTCATTGTCGATGGTGACGTGAAGGGCGATCCGGAACTCTATTCAGTTCAAAGGCGCCTCAAGGCCATGAACTACAGCCCTGGCGTTCTTGATGGGGTGTGGGGAGGCGGCACGTCCGGCGCGCTCAGCGGCTTCATCAATGACCGCGGAGGGCACATTTTGGTGCCTGCATCGCTAGACGCGTTCAACGACGTCCGTGAGGCGATCAAGGGTGAGTTAGGCAGGGCCGAAAGTGAAACCCCAAGGTTCACACGCCCCGTATCGCCAGCCCGTAAAGCTGGCGACGCGAAGACGGTTGCTGCGGTCGCGCCGGAAGTCGTGCCCGCGAAGCGTAATTTCCTCGCCGCAGTGTGGGCCGCGATTCTCGCCGCTTTCGGGTCGATTTGGGACACGATATCTGGCTGGTTCATGGAGGCTTGGAACTTCTTCACGGACCACAAGGACGATCTCCCTGAGGACAGCGGTGGATTGCTGAGCACGGCTTGGGAATACGTGAAGCATATTCCGACACCGGTCTGGTGGCTGGCCGCGGCTGGGCTGTTTGTGTTTCTCGCCCTCAATGCCCGCAGCAGCGTGAAAAAGATCACCGAGTCCGTTCAATCGGGAGTACGGCTATGATGTATCTCAGGTTTGCTATGACGGCGCTTGGCGGTGCCGGCCTGGTTGCCAAGCTGATCACGGTCGGCGTGCTGGTTACCTCTCTGCTGGCCGTGTACGGCTTCTGGCACCATAAGGTGTACATGAGGGGGTGGAACGGGGCGCTGGCCGCCATTGCTCGACAAGACAGCAGGGCCATCGCCGACGCGACCAAGCTTCGCAGCGCCTTCAAGACGTGCCGCGACCAGGGCAGGAAGTGGGACCAAGCCACGGGATCTTGCTCATGATCACAAGGTTTATCTTAATCGGCCTTGTCGGCGCTGTATTGGCAGGGTGCCAAACAACCGGTCCCGCGTCGGTCAAAGGCGGCGAGTGCCGCATCTTCGAGCGCCCGGAATACGCCATCCGCGGCAAGCGCCAGTACGATCAGGACTGGATCGACGGCAACATTGAGGCAGGTGTCGGTGGCTGCGGTTGGAAACGCCCCAAGGCTCGTCCAGCGTCATTCGATGCTGCGCCTGGGCAAAAGGTGGTTGCGCTTGTCAAGAAACGCAGCGTGATCCGGCGCATCAAAGATCGGGTGGTTGCACCCTTCACCGCGCCCGTTGCACCAGTGGTAGCAACCCCGCCGCCGCCCGCAGCTTCATCGCCATCAACTCCGCCGGCACCACCACGCGACGCCGTCGACGAATTGCTTCACCCAGTTGAACCAATTCGCGGGGATCGCTTATGATGCGGACCTCGTCGGCACAGTGAACTGAAAGCCGTCTCGCATGGCCGGAGAGATAATCCCCGCGTCGATCGACTGGATCGATGTCATTCAGCAACGCGGCGCTATCAGCGTATCATTATGGCTGGCGCGTTGGATGGGTGCTCGGGCTCGGCACGACGGATGCGATGCGCGGTAACATCCATGCATGGGGCGCGATGGTGCTGGCGTTCTTTTTGGCGGACGCACGATCGAAAAGTCGCACGGATCATCAAGATGACGCTCTGCGTCTCCAATTGAAAGCAGGGCGCTGATGTCCGATCAAGGATCGAAAGCCGAG
>NZ_CAXUNQ010000043.1:0-43961 GCF_964252615.1 uncultured Bradyrhizobium sp. | reverse complement strand
CTACCATCCCGACCTGCTTTATTCCGATGGCGGCGTTCCCTTCGGCAATTAGGTCGGGCGCAGCATGATCGCGCACTTTTACAATTCCAATGCGGCCCGGCATGGCGGCAAAGTGGAAGCGGTCTACAACTATCCTTACCAGAACCACGCCGCGATGGAGCCGATGAACGCTACGGCGCTGTATACCGCGGACAGATGCGAGGTCTGGTGCGGCACGCAGAACGGCGAAGCGGCCTTCGCCGCGGTGCTGGAAACGTCCGGCCTGCCGGCGGACAAATGCGAGGTGCACAAGCAGATGCTGGGCGGCGGTTTCGGACGCCGCGGCCAGACCGATTATGTCCGCCAGGCGGTCGCGATCGCCAAGCAGATGCCGGGCACGCCCATCAAGCTGTTGTGGTCGCGCGAAGAAGACATGCTGCATGGTACCTATCATCCGGTCACGCAGTGCAAGCTGACCGGCGCCTTCGATGCCGACAACAACCTGACCGGATTGCATGTGCGGCTGTCGGGACAATCCATCCTGTTCGCGCTGCGCCCGGCGGCGCTGATCAACGGCATGGACCCTGCGGCGTTTCAGGGCCTGGCTCCGACCGGGGAGGCCGCGATCGGCTACACCGTCCCGAACCTGCTGGTCGAACATGCGATGCGCAATCCGCACGTGCCGCCGGGATTCTGGCGCGGCGTCAACGTCAACCAAAACGCGATCTATCTCGAATGCTTCATGGACGAGCTTGCGCATTCGGTCGGCCAGGATCCGCTCGAGTTCCGCCGCAAGCTGATGGCGAAACATCCGAAGCATCTCGGCGTGCTCAACGCGGTGGCTGAGAAAATCGGCTGGACCACACCGCCTCCCAAGGGCGTCTATCGCGGTATCGCCCAGCACATGGGCTATGGCAGCTATGTCGCAGGCGCCGCCGAGATATCGGTTTCCGACGGCAACAAGATCAAGGTGCATCGCATCGTCGCCGCCACCGATCCCGGTTATGCGGTCAACCCCGCGCAGATCGAACGGCAGATCGCCGGCTCCTTCGTCTACGGCCTGTCGGGACTGTTCTATGGCGGCTGCACGGTGAAGGACGGCCGCATCGAGCAGACCAATTTCGACACCTACAATTCGATGCGTATCGCCGAGATGCCGAAGGTGGAATCGATTGTGATGCCAAGCGGCGGCTTCTGGGGCGGCGTCGGCGAACCGACCATTTGCGTTGCCGGCCCTGCAGTACTCAACGCGTACTTCGCCGCCACCGGACAACGTATCCGGGGGGTCCGGCGGCGCTACCACAACACCCCCTCCGCCTCACAATCCCGCGGCGGCCGGGGGCCCGCCGCTTCCTCACCGGATCCAGCCCATGGACGCCACCCGCCTTCCGACGCGGAGAGACGTCTTTCGCAAGCTTGCGGCCGCAACCGCGGCGCTGGCGTCGCCATGTCCCGCGTTCGCGCAAGGTGCGGCGCGGGTGGCCGTGATCGGCGGCGGTTTTGGCGGCGCAAGCTGCGCGCGCGCATTTCGGCGGATCGACCCGAAACTGCAGGTGACCCTGATCGAGCCGAAAACCTTCTATTTCGCCTGCCCGTTCAGCAACGAAGCGATCGCCGGGCTGCGTGAATTCGAAGCTCAGCAATTTACCTACGACAGGATTGCCGCGGAAGGCGTGACCGTGGTCGCACAGACCGCCGTGAAAGTCGATGCACGCGCCCGCGCGGTCGGGCTCGCCGACGGCACGTCGCTGGGCTATGACCGGCTGGTGCTGTCGCCCGGGATCAGCATGCGTTTCGACGCGCTGACCGGCTATGACGAGGCCGCGGCTACGAAAATGCCGCATGCCTGGATCGCCGGCGACCAGACGATCCTGCTGCGCCGGCAGCTTGAAGCCATGGATGACGGCGGCCTCGTCGTGCTCGCGGTGCCGGCGGCGCCGCTGCGTTGTCCACCCGCGCCTTACGAGCGCGCCAGCCTGATCGCGCATTATCTGAAGACCAAAAAACCGCGCTGCAAGGTGCTCATCCTCGACGCCAAGGATGGCTTTTCCCAGCAGCGCCTGTTTGAGAATGCCTGGGAGGAACTATATCCCGGCATGATCGAACGCATCGCGCTGTCGCAGGGCGGACGGGTCACGTCGGTCGAGCCCGCGACCAACACTATCGTCACCGATTTCGGCAATTATACCGCCGATGTCGCCAACGTCATTCCGCCGCAGAGGGCCGGCCGTATCGCGGACATTGCCGGGGCCGCGGACAATACCGGATGGTGCCCGATCGATCCGATCACCTTTGCTTCGAAGCTCGTGCCGAATATCCATGTCATCGGCGACGCCTGCATTGCCGGTGCCCTTCCCAAATCCGCCTCCGCCGCGCATGCGCAAGCCAAGGCATGTGCGGCCGCCGTCGTAAGCCTGATGACGGGCAAAGCGCCGGAAATTCCGAGATTGACCGGCGCCTGCTACAACACGGTCGCACCGGGCTATGCTTTTTCGCTATCAGGCGTCTATGCGCCCAGGGATGGGCTGTTCATCGAAGCCGAGGGCGCCTCCAGCACGAGCCCGGTCGATGCGCCGCGTGAGACGCGCGCCCGGGAAGCGGAAACTGCGTCGGCGTGGTTCACAGCGATCACGGCGGACACCTTTGGTTAGCGCCGCGGTCCAACCATTCGGCGCCTGGGTCGCGGCCGCAACCATCGCCCTGTCCGGCGCAGCCGCCGCGCAGACGTTGCAGCCCTATGCCGTCACCGGCGATGCGATTCCCGCCTCGCTCACCGGCGCGGCGGGCGACCCGACGCGCGGCCGTATCCTTGTGCTCAATCGAACCAGCACCTGCATCCTCTGCCACAGCGGGCCGTTTCCGGAGGAAAAATTCCAGGGCGACCTCGCACCCAGCCTCGCCGGTTCCGGCAGCCGCTGGACCGCTGGCCAGCTTCGACTTCGTGTGGTGGATGCCCCCCGCCTCAATCCCGCGACGATCATGCCCTCTTATTATCGCATCGAGGCACTGCAGCGTGTCGGCGCCCCATGGCGTGGCAAGCCGATCCTGTCGGCCGAGCAGATCGAGGATGTCGTGGCGTATCTCGCAACGCTGCGCGAATAGCTGATAAGAGGAGAACCGATGCGCGAGCCGAACGATTCCAGCCGCCGCCGATTCCTGGCCATGACCGGAAGCGCCGCCGTGCTTGGCGCCACGCCGCTGGTAACGCTGCGGCCTGCCGGGGCGACACCGTCGGCCCTTGCCACCGCTATCCGCGACGTCGTCGGCTCGGCCGCGATGCGCGCCGGCAAGGTCAAGCTCGAGGTGCCGCCTTTGGTCGAAAACGGCAACACGGTGCCGCTCCTGGTCAGCGTCTCAAGCCCGATGACCCCTGACGATCACGTCAAGAGCATCCATGTATTCAACGAGAAGAACCCGCAGCCCAATGTCGGCAATTTCGTTCTCGGCGCCAATGCCGGTCGCGCGCAGGTTTCGACGCGCATCCGCCTTGCGGACTCGCAGAAGATCGTCGCCATCGCCAAACTGTCCGACGGCTCGTTCTGGTCGGCCAGTGTCGAGGTGGTGGTGACGCTGGCGGCCTGCACCGAGGAGGTGATCTGATGGGCTCGGTGTTGATCAATGTTCCGAAGAAGGCGAAACGCGGTGACGTCATCGAGATCAAGACGCTGATGTCGCATATCATGGAAACCGGGTTTCGCCATACCGCCACCGGCGAGGTGATCCCGCGCGACATCATCACCAGTTTTGCGTGCCGCTACAACGGAGTCGAGATTTTCCGTGCCGATCTGTTCCCGGCGATCGCGGCCAATCCATTCATCACCTTCTTCACCACGGCGACCGAGAGCGGCACGTTCGAATTCAGTTGGATCGGCGACCGCGGTTTTTCTGAAACCGCGTCGGCTTCGATCCTTGTCGAATGAAATGGATCGGCACGATAGCCAAGGCCGTGCTGCTGACCGCAGCTTGCGTCCCCCTCCTCTTTGCGGCTGAAATTCCATCAGCCGCGCGCCGATCCGGTTTCAGCTTCATGGCGCCGGACACGCAAGCGATCCAGAATGACGACACCGCCAATCCCGGCATGCTGTGGGTGTTCGATGGCGAAGCATTGTGGAACAGCAGAACCGGCGCGTCCGGAAAGTCCTGCGCCGACTGCCACAACGACGCGGCCGGCATGCGCGGCGTCGCAGCGCGTTATCCGGCCTTCGATGCAACGCTGGGACGTCCGGTCGATCTGGAGCAGCGCGTCAACCTGTGTCGCACCCGGAATCAGCAAGCGGCGCCGCTTGCCTATGAAAGCCGGGGCCTGCTCGCGCTGACCGCCTTCGTGGCGCGGCAGTCCCACGGCATGGCGATCGAAACCGGCACCGACCCGCGGCTGGAGCCGTTTATCGCGGAAGGCCGCGACCTCTTCATGCGGCGGCAAGGCCAGCTCAATCTCGGATGCGCGAACTGCCACGACGACAACTGGGACAAGCGCCTCGCCGGCTCCGCGATCACGCAAGCCCACCCGACCGGGTATCCGCTGTACCGGCTGGAATGGCAATCGCTCGGTTCGCTGCAGCGCCGGTTGCGGGCCTGCATCTCCGGCATTCGCGCGCAGGCCTACGACTACGGCGCACCCGAACTGGTCGAACTGGAACTCTATTTGATGTCGCGGGCGCGCGGCATGCCGATCGAGGCGCCGGCAGTGCGGCCGTAACTGGCAGGCAAAGCGACATACGCTGCCGTCATCCTGAGGCGCGCGCTCTTGCGCGCGCCAAGCAGCTCAGGACGACGGATGGCCGTTAGCTGGATGCCGATGTGTGGTAGTCGTATTGCGACCGGTTTCACAGCGAAGGACAGCGATTGCCGTTCAACATCTCATTCTACGACCTTTCGACCTGGATCATTCCGCTTGTTGTCGCCATCACCTTTCACGAGGCGGCGCACGGCTTTGTGGCTTATCGCCTTGGAGACGATACCGCCTGGAAACTGGGCCGCGTCAGTTTCAATCCGCTGCGGCATATCGATTTGTTCGGCACCCTCCTATTCCCCGCGATCCTGCTGCTCTCCCACGCGCCCTTCCTGTTCGGCTATGCCAAGCCGGTGCCGGTCAATTTTCGCGCGCTCAATCATCCGCGGATCGACATGGTATGGGTCGCGCTGGCCGGGCCCGCGATCAATATCCTGCTGGCGGCGCTCGCCGCCGCCGCGTTCCATCTGATCGGTCTTGTGCCGGCGGGCTCGGCGCAATGGGCCGCCGACAGCCTCAAAAATGCGCTGGTCGTCAACGTCGTGCTTGCGGTTTTCAACATGTTGCCGCTGCCGCCACTGGACGGCGGGCGCGTTGCGGTCGGATTGCTGCCGAATGTGCTGGCCTACCCGCTGTCGCGGCTGGAGCCATACGGGATGCTGATCCTGATCGCGATCCTGATTGCGTTGCCGGTGCTCGGCACCCAACTCGGCTTGAACCTCGACATCATTTCGCGGTGGGTGCGCGGGGCAACCGGTATCGTGATCCGCCTGTTGCTGGTGGTGACGGGGAACGTGTAATCGACCGACGGGCGGCGCGATGGTGAGAGGGCAAGCGGCGGCATTGGACTACTCACCAAATGGACCAGTGAGTTGCGGATTCCCGAGAGCGACCGGCGTCTTCGCGAAGCCAAATGGTCATTCGGCGCCAAGTTTTATGCGATTCGGCAGGCCGCCGATAATAGCGATACATCGATACCGCCCGCGTGCAGCCGCAGCCTCGTTTCATGTCTTGTACTTTCCTTCGATCGAGCAGCTCAACGCTTGCCGCCGTCGTCCTATGATCGATTGCGCGTCCGATTGCTCGATCGTCAATGGCCCGGTATGGTCATAAGCTTGGGGCGGCGACAGGTGTCGCGTTCTGTGCACCTTGGCAGCCATGGGAGCAAAGGTGATGGAAAACAAGCGCGGCTTTGACGATATCCCGATTCGGCCGGCGGCTAACGAAGCTGATTGCCCGTGTTGCGGCTCGCGATTGAAATGGAAGAACGCCGAGGGCCTGGCCCGCCTGGAGCTCGAGGCAGCCGGGCATCCCGTTCCGGTTGCCGCAGGAACCATGTTCATCGACCCCCATGCGCACATGATTTCGCGCTCCACCGACGACTACCAGGCGATGGCGCGGGCCGGCGTGGTCGCGGTCGTCGAACCTTCCTTCTGGCTCGGTCAACCCCGCACCAATCTCGGCAGCTATCTGGACTATCTATCGACCATTCTCGGATTCGAGAAATTTCGCGCCGGCCAGTTCGGAATTCGCCATTACTGCTGTATCGGACTTAATCCAAAGGAAGCCAATAATCAGGCACTGGCCGAGGCGGTGCTCGACGCCCTGCCCACCTTCGCGGTCAAGGAGGGCGTGGTGGCGCTGGGCGAGCTCGGTTACGACGAGCAGTCGGCGCAGGAAGACAAATGCCTTCGCGTCCAGGTCGATCTGGCGATCGAGCTTGATCTTCCCATCATGATCCACACGCCGCACCGCGACAAGCACCGCGGCACCTTGCGGACCATGGACGTCCTCGCCGAGCATCGTTTCGATCCCGGGCGCTGCGTGATCGACCACAACACCGAAGAAACCGTGCGCGAGGTGCTGGATCGCGGCTATTTCGCCGCCTTCTCGATCTATCCCCATACCAAAATGGGCAACGAGCGCATGACCGAGATTGTCCGACGTTACGGTCCCGAGCGCATCATTGTCGACTCCGCTTGCGACTGGGGCGTGTCGGATCCGCTCGCGGTCCCGAAGACCGCCGTCCTGATGGCGGAGCGGGGCATTGCCCCATCTGCCATCCGCAAGGTGACGTATGATAACGCCCTCGCTGTCTACGGACTGTCGGGCGCGATGAAACAATCGGACTGGCTCGACCCGGAACCGATTGATCAGAGCACGCTGTTTCAAGGCAACAGCGTGTTGCGCGGCGGGCAGACGCCGCGCATCGAGGCGCCGCAGAGATCGATGGGTGACATCAGGATCGCGTGATTCCGCAGCTTCAGGCGAGATCGCGCCAGGCGATATTGCCGGCATCCAGCGTCCCGCGAACCTCACTTAACTGGTGGCCGAACGGCAGATCGGCTTCCACCTCCGGTGCCGCCCGCAACGCCAGCGCAATCGCCAGTCGGTCGTTTTCGACGCCCTCCTCCCAGACGCGGGTCAGCGCCGACATTCCTTCGCGATCGGGATAAGGCGCGATGCAGCGCCAGACCTCACTGCTGATCGAACGACCGGCCGCCGCGCGCTCCTGCACCAGTGCAACCAGCATGCGGGCCAGTTCCGGATTGCCGCGGCGGTCCAGCCCCTGAATCGGCCAGAGCGATGCGCCGATAAAAATGGCTTTCACCACCATCTGATTCCAGTCCTGCTCCGCGAAGACTTCGCCGGGATACGGATTACCGTGCGCCACCGCCTCGAAAACCGGCTTCATCCCCGAGCGGATGGCTTCGCGGGCCCTGGGCTCGATCAGGGCTGCCGCGGGATAAAGGGGAAAACCGCGGTACAAAGCGATCAGTTCATTGACCTCGGCGGTCGCGCAGAACCGGTCGAGGCTGGCCACAAACCCGGCGTCATCCCGATAACTTGCGACCATCAGCGCGATGCGCGCGAGCTGATCTACGCTCCAGCCCGCCGGATCGAGGCCGTTCCGCAACCGCGCCGCAGCATCCAGATCGTCGGCGCCTAGCGACAGGCCGGCTTTGCCGAGACGCCGCGGCGCCAGCCCGATGGCAATGCCCAGCGGGCGATCGTTCGATGCGCGCGACACATCGTCCAGAGCGCCGCGAAACCAGGCGCGGCCAGGATCGTCCACCGCGCGCGCGATCCAGCTATCGGCGAGAGCGAGAAATCCAGCCCGCAAGGCCTTTTGACGATCGCGTTGGGTCGATTGAGACGGTTCAGACATGCGCGTGCCCCGGGGTCGGGGGGCATGGAGCTCGCTTCATGTCCCGGGAATTACTTTTTGAAACATTCGCGTCAGCGGATAACCGAGCGCGCATAATGTCACGGTGACGATATGGCCTCCTGCCGAGGCGACGGCAACGGCGTCGACAAGGCAGATCGCGGCTATCAGGCCGGATACCGCAAGCGGCACCGCGCCGGGCAGCGGCCTGGCGGCCAGCAGATGGACGGCTCGCGCATCCGCGGCCAGCAGCAGGACAACCGCACCCACCACCGGCCCGGCGGCTGCGGCCGGCCATGCCGCGAGCAGCGGCGCGGCCAACATCAGCAACGGCCACAGGTTGCCCACCCGGTTGAGGCTCTCCTGCTTCGCGGCATAGGTGATGCCCGCGACGTGGCACGCCAGTGCAAACGCCCCGACCGGCGCTGCGGTCGACAAGGACCCGGTCACTGCCGCGCAGGCACCGACATACACCAGCGCGCGACATAGACCCATCACGATCGGGCTTAAAGCATTTCCTTTGTGCCAGACATCATAAAGCACGATCGTTGCGGCCAGCAAGACACCGCAGGCCGCCGCCGCAAAGCCGAACGGAAGCATGAGCACCACGCCGGTTGCAAGAAGGCCGAACCCGATCCGGGATACGGCGGCCGCCGTTATTTCGCCGGCGTCGATGGGCCGACCGGGCCGATCGCGCGCGTCCGCGGCGCGATCGAAGAAATCGTTGAGATACATTCCACCGACATAGAAGGCGGTCATCGCGCAAGAAATCAGCGCCAGTTGATGCGGCGGTGCGCCACCTGCGATCACCGACCCGGCAATGACATTGGTCCACACCGTCGGCAGGTTGGATATGCGTCCCAGCCGCAGCAGCGTCGACAAAGCCGGCATCGGTCTTGCGATCGCGCTCATCCAACCAGCTGCTTTGCACAGAATTCGATCTCGCGCGCGATATCCGAAGCTTTGGACCCTGTTCGCAGCTTTTCGGGCAGCACGTCCCAGGTATAGGTCTCGACCTCCAGATGAGAAGAAACATGACGGTCGCGGACCGCAGCAAGGACCGCAGCGAGATCGGAATGGGTTGAACCGATGTCGCCAAGATCGGCCAAAAACACCGGAACATGGCAATGAATGCGCCATTCGCCGTCGGCCCGGCCGTCCCGGAACGCCGCGACCGCGTCCGGCAGATCGGCATATCGCGTCAGCCCGCCGGCTCCCCGCACGACGGTCTGGTGCAGATAGACGCCGTCGTTGAAGCGCATGACGGGATCGACAAGGTCGCCGGTCATGCTTGGAAGACGAATCGCAGCCGAAAGCTGGATCTTGGGAACGGAAATGCCGGCATTGCGCAGCCGCTCCAGGGCCGCGACCGGATCTTCATACTCCACCGCGCCATGGCAAACGTCGTAGCAGATGCCGAGGTGACGTCGCACCAGCAACTCCGCACCGGCGCGGTCGATGTCCATCGCAGTCATAAGGCCGCCGACAGTCTTGGGCCGCAGCAGGATGTCCTCAAAGAACGCGATGCTCTCGTCGACGGTTTCGAGGAAGCAGCATGGCTCGGGCTCCAGCGCGAGTGAAATCCGCTTGCCGGTGCGGCGCTCGATCGTTGCGAGGTCCGCCACCGCGCGTATGATATTGGTGGCCATCTCGTCAATTGCACCCTCCGCGCGCCCATTCGGCTTGAACGCGCCGGGCACCGTGGAAATGCTGCCGTCGATTCCGGCCGGCAGGATGGCGGCGAGCACCGCGGCACTGTCGGCGGTAAATCCTACCCTCGCCGCGCTGCGCCAGTCCGGCAGATAGACATCCTCCTTGACCCGGACGCCGTGAAACGGACCGAACGGAAACGCGTTGATTGTAAAAACATAGGCGCCGAGCGCATCAAGCTGATCGCGAAAGGCGGCGAGGGCATCGGGCTTCCTCGCGCGCGCTGCTGCTTCGCCCGACAGCCGCAAGCCGATGCCGAGCGGGCAGTCCGGCGCGACCGCCGCCTTGATGGCCGGAACGTGAGCATCAAGGCTGGCGCAGATATCGGGCCAGCTTTCACCGGCGTGAATGTTGGTGCAGTAGGTCAGGTGGACATCGCCTGGAAGTGCTTCGAGCTTCATGCCCGCGCCTCCAGCCATGCGATACAGCGGCCGATCAATCCTTCGTCCATCTCGTGGACCTCGACGCCGCGTCCGATACCTGCAAGAAGCGTGACGGTGAGTTCGCCTCCGAGATGTTCGCGAAAGTCTGCAAGTCCTTGCTGCAACGCCAAGCGCCCCTGCGCGTCCTTTAGCTTCAGCGCGCCATGCCACAGCGTGAAGCCGAGCTGCTTGAGAAGATGCAGGATGCGCTCATCCTCCCCTTCATCCAGCAGTCCGGCGATCACCGAATAGCGCGTGTCAAGCGCAACCCCGATCGCGACGGCTTCGCCGTGGTTGACTGCGTTGCCGGACAGATATTCGAGCTTGTGGGCGGACCAATGGCCAAAATCGAGCGGGCGCGCCGACCCCGCCTCGAACGGGTCGCCGCCAAGCCGGATCTGACGCATGTGCAATTCCGCTGAATCCCTGATCAGCCGGTCCAGATGGGGCGACGAAAAGCGCGCGAGCGCAGCAGCGTTGTTTTCGAGCCAGCCGAAAAAATCACGGTCCCGGATCAGTGCCACCTTGACCGCTTCGGCCATGCCGGCGCGCTTTTCCCGCGCCGGCAAGGAATCGATAAAGTCACTGTCGTTGACGATGGCCCAGGGCGGGGCAAAGGTGCCGAGCAAGTTCTTCAGGCCCAGTGAATTGACGGCGTTCTTGACGCCGACGCCGCTGTCGCACTGCGACAGCACGGTGGTCGGAAAGCGAACATGGCGTACGCCGCGGTGAAAGATCGCGGCGGCATAGCCGACGGCGTCCAGCACCGCCCCGCCCCCGATGGCGATAGCAAAGGAGTGCCGATCGACCGCCAACTTCGACAAGGTCGCAAGCAGCCGCGGCACCGTTTCCGGATCGTTCTTGCAGGTCTCGCCGCCGGCGACAGGAATGGGCGCATCGATCAGTTCGATATGTCTGCCATGCACGGCGGCATATCGCGCGATACGGGCCGCAAGATCCGGCATCGCCGAGATCACGCCGTCATCGATAAACACCGCGGTCCGATGCCGCTTGTCCACTTCGCGGCGTGCGAGCACGTCGACCAGACAGCGATTGTCGGGACCAAATGCATCTGCGGTGAAAGCCACCGGGTAGTCATAGGCGACGCTGAACGATTGCAGCCGGATATCACTGCTCCGCTGCAAGGGCGGGTCAAGGCTGGCGGTCCTGCTCACGCGAAATCCTTGGTCCTCGAACCCTGCCAACGAAACAGACTTGCACCGCAGGTGACTTTACCTGGTGTCCGGCGCGTGTACTTCTATCATAGGGTGCCATTTTGCCGACCGGTTTGGCAAGTCGATCGCACCATGGAGACGAATGATTGAAACCGCTATTGGCAATTATCGTTGTCGGAATGACACCGGGACATCTGGGCGTTCACACCCCGCGGCTGGCAGCGCTTGCACGCACCGGCGCGACGGTCCCGTTGAAAACCGTTACGCCGGCCGTGACCTGCAGCGTCCAGGCAAGTTTCATGACCGGGCTCACACCCGGCGATCACGGCATCGTCGGAAACGGCTGGCTATTCCGCGATCAAATGGAAGTCCTGTTCTGGCGGCAGTCCAACCGGCTGGTCGGCGGTGAAAAGATTTGGGACGCCGGCAAACGCCGCGACCCGGCGTTTACCTGCGCCAATATGTTCTGGTGGTACAACATGGCGTCAAGCCATGACATCGGCGCAACGCCGCGACCGATCTACAAGGCGGACGGACGTAAGCTGCCGGACTGCTACACGGTGCCGGCGGGCCTGCGCAACCGGCTGACCGATCGGCTTGGGCCTTTTCCGCTGTTTCAGTTCTGGGGTCCGGCAACGACAATCGCGTCGAGCCGCTGGATCGCGGACGCGACCAAGCTCGTGATGACGGAGACGAACCCGACGCTGACGCTCGCCTATCTTCCTCACCTGGATTACGATCTGCAACGTTTCGGTCCGAACCACGCCCATCCCGCCGTCCGGAAATCGCTGGCGGAAATCGATGCCGTGGCCGGCGAACTGATCGACGCTGCCAATGCCGGCGCGCGTTCCGTTGTCGTTCTGTCGGAATATGGCATCACCGACGTCGACCGGCCCGTCCATATCAATCGCAGACTGCGCGAGGCCGGGCTACTCTGCGTGCGTGAGGAAGACGGCGGCGAATTGCTCGATCCGACGGTATCGAAAGCGTTTGCGGTCGCCGACCATCAGATCGCGCATGTTTACGTGGCCGATCCCCAGTCGCTGCCGAGCGTCAAGGCCATGCTTGAGAGTCTCCCCGGTGTCGAGCGCGTCTATGGGGCCGCCGACAAGCACGAGATCGGCCTCGATCACCCACGTGCCGGTGAACTCGTTGCGATCGCGGACGCACGATCCTGGTTCACGTATTATTATTGGACGGACGACCGCTATGCACCCGACTTTGCACGCACCGTAGAGATTCACCGTAAGCCAGGTTACGATCCCGTGGAGCTATTCCTCGATCCCGCGATTTCGGCCCCGAAACTGGCAATCGGCAAGCGTCTGGCGCTGCGAAAGCTGGGATTTCGGGCGCTGATGGACGTGATCCCACTGGATGCCTCGCTGGTGCGCGGGTCGCATGGCCGAATCAACGAGCGTTCCGAAGACGGCCCGCTCGTGATTGTTGATCGGCCGGAATTGCTGAAGGCCGAGAGTCTGGCAGCGACGGACGTGAAGTCGCTGCTGCTTGATGCGATATTCACCTGAAGACCTTCAGCTTTGGATGACGGTCGCCCAAAGCACGTCACCGGTGCTTGATGTCGCCCCAGGTCGGAGCTCTGGGCGTTGCTGCAAGCCCGACCATTTCCGCGGGCGGATTAAAGAGCTGACATTGAGGAAGCGTCTTGGGGTCGAGTTTGCTGACGAGATCCCAGGTCGTCTTGGGATCCGGCCTCACCATGGCGAAATTGGTGTAGTTCTGACTGACCATCGGGGCGTTTGCCGGAGGCAGCGGATAGCCGGAAAAATAGAACGATTGCGCATGCCGATACGGCTTTGCCGATTTGTCGACCCGATCCGGGGTCGCCTTGCTCATGAAGGCGTATCCGAACATGATCGCCCGGTCCTTGGTGCGGTCGGGACTGACCCCGACCTGGATTGGCTTGCCGGTATCCGCGGCCACCCAGAACGAATAGCCCTGAACCCGGTTGCCCAGTCGTTCGCTGTCGCCCGAGCTATAGGGCAGATGACTGATGAAATCAGTGCGCGGCGGATGGTTCGAGGGTGAGAACAGGCAGACCGGCGGCATCCCTTTCGGCCGGTCCTTTTCATAGGTGACGAAGAACGCGGTATCGCCCAGCGATATGAACGAACACGTATAATGATTTGAGATCGGAAAGATCGGCAAACACCGCTTGTCGTAATGCTCCATCATGGCGCCCTCGCCTGCCGGACCGCGCCATGTGCTGTCGTAATAGGTTGCGCCTTTGGATATTTCATAGTCCCGTCCCGGCTTTAGCGCGGGAGGCGGCGCGCCATCATAGGGAGGCGGATTCTGGACGTAGCCGTTGAACACCCGGTACATGTTCCAGTTCGAAGACCAATAGGCGGGATACTGGGGATCAGTCGGCTGGCCGGGCTCCCGGACGTAGGCGCAGTCCGGGTTAGCGCAGGGGCTGTCAGCCGGCGGATTGTGCACGCCATATGTCGAATAGACGTTGTCGGGTTGGTCGGCCGCCGATGCATCCGATGCCCAACAGCATAGCAACGCGGCAAGAGCGGCGCCGCTGTGACCAAGAAAACGCGCGTAGGAATCAGACACCCGTCACCCCCGTTCAACCTGTTTTGGAATTGGAAAGTATCCTCCCGCACGCACAGCGGCTTGCCGGAATTCAACAACTATAATTCTAGGTTACGTTGCAGTCTAATAAATTACAAGTTACCCTTACCTGAGGTCGGCAGCCGGTCTGTTCTTACTACAATGTGGGAGTCGATAAGTGAGCTATCTCGATGTACCGCGATTGGCTTTCGCCGGATATTTCCAGGCCGACGTATCGACGATCAATAATGTCGTCCGTTACTACGATAATGAGGCTTTCAAGCCGCAATATCAGCACATCAGCGCCGATGGAAAGGATGGCGGATGGAATCCCGAGGGTACGGGAATTTTTCGCCTCATGGACTGCCGCATTACCGGCGCGCAGCTTAAGGACGCTTCGGCCGCGGCAGATCCCGTGATAGGCATGGCCCTTGAGAATGCCAACGACCGCGTGTTCGGCAAGATCGTCGATCTCGACCCGCAGCAGCAGATGGTTTCGGAAATCTGGGGCATGGGGCTACGTTTGAGCAATGGCGTCGAGCAGGCGCTTTTCGCCGGCGATTATTTGCCGTCGCCGTTCACGAATCTGTGGGGCCGGCAGCAGGCCCAGTCCGCACCGCATGACCAGACGCTTGCTGCGGTTTACCAGTCGGTTCTGCACAATGTAGCGTGGACCGGCCATGCCGGCTCCCAGGTGCTGGAGACATTGCAACGCCTCACCGAGGATCACTGTCTTTCCATCAATATGAACGTTTACGGCTATGGCCGCGATCCCGGCAATCCGCGCTATACGACAGGGCGCGTGGCTGGAGTCATCGGACCGTATCGCCGCGGCGAGCCGAAGCGGTTTGTGATGGGACGCCAGATGATATCGCCGACGCCGGCGGGCAACCCATGGGGACCGACAAGCGGCATCTTTTCGTTCCAGTGCAAGGTCCATGAGGACAGCCGAACGGTGGCGGCCGATTTCGGCAACTGTCTGCAGATCCAGGATGCCTCGGGAGCCCCGGTCGATCAGGGTCAATTGTCCATGGCGGTGCTCAAGACGGACGGAAGCAGCCTACTTTCTGCCGTGACCGCTTCCGAGGTCGCCATTCTCGGCACTGTGGATTATCTGACACCCGGCTGGTATGCGCGAACCGCGGGCGTGCAGACCTTTGACTATTCGGCCGATCCGTGGTGCATCGCCAACATCGCAAACCATCCGTTGCTTCTGCTTACCCCGGCGGCCGGCGGCTATACGGTGCTTGTGCAGGAATCGCTGGGCGGATTGTTCGCGCGTACGGACGATTTTGTCTGCCGTCTCAATCCCGGCCAGACCAAGACGCTGGATATCTACGCATCCCGCTACGGCAAGCCGCTGGCCGCCACAATCCTGCTGTCTCCAACGCCCGGCATCCTGGGCATAACCGGCACCGGCGGTCCACCCGGCGTCAAGCTTCCTCCCGTCGCAACGCCCGCGAACGGCATCGACTTTCCGCCGTCAACATCGACGGATTCGAACGGCCGGGGTGCACTGCCGCTGACCGGCGCGACCCTCAATCCGCCGATGCCGCGGGGCTATATCGATGGGCAGATATACGGCGTCGGCTACCAGTTGAAGGACCAGCCGGCCGCGACCGTCACCAATTTCTGGAATTACGTCAGCGCATTGGTTTTCAGCCCGTTCGAAGTACCCGCGCGTCTGACCTGGTTCGCTGATATTCAGCCGGTTCTGACTCAATATGGCAACCTCTATCCGATCATGAGCAAGCACCTGGTCGATCTCGGCGACTATGACTCCGTCGTCGCGCATCTGAAGATTCTCAGACTGGCTTTCGCCTTGCCGATCGGAGATCCCAACCACATGCCGGTGACCCGCGATCTGTCGGACCGCAAACGGGCCATGATCCTGTTTTGGATCGACCATCCCGGTGCAGACGGATTGCCTGTAAAGGGCACAGCCGCGCCGGCTGCCAGGGCGGCATCCGGGCTGCCGGCGGCCCCTGAACCGCCCGCGCTCAAGCTCGAGCCGTTGCAGACCCGCGGCAAGACCGAGATCCTGCTGCAATATCAGGCCGCAGTTAAAGCGGAGAAGGCGCCATGATCAAGCTATCGCGGGCCGCCGTCGACGCGGTGCACGCCGCAGCCAGGCGCGAGGACCTTTACCCATGGCTGCAGAACGCGATCGAACTGGAGCACAGCACGATCCCCCCTTATCTCACCGCGATGTTCTCGCTTATCCCGGGCACCAATGACGAGATCGCGCGGCTGATACGTTCCATCGTGCAGCAAGAAATGCTGCACATGACCATCGTTGGAAACATTCTGATCGCAATCGGCGGCCGTCCGGCGATCAATGTGCCGGGCTTTATTCCAAAATATCCCGGGCCGCTGCCGATGGCGATCGGTGGATCGAGTTTCAAGGTCGGTATCGAAGCGTTCACCTTGCCGCTGGTGCACGACATCTTCATGGAAATCGAAAAACCGGAATACCCTATCCCGGTCAAAACGCCCCAGCTCGAAGCCGTGCCCGATTTCGCAACGATCGGAGAATTCTATGCGGCGCTAACTAAAAAGATCGCGGAATTCGGCGACGCCATTTTTACGGTGCCGGCAAGCGAACAGGTCTTGAACTGGTTCAATCCCGTGCGGCTGTTCCCGATCGTCGATCGTACCACGGCCGACAAGGGCATCCGGATCATTGTCGACGAAGGCGAAGGGACGCAAACCGACCCATTCCAGTCGCCCGGCGACCCGGCACATTACTATAAGTTCGGGGAGATCTTTTACGGTCGCAAAATCATCCGCACGGCGACCGGCTTTGCTTACGGCGGCGATCCCATACCGTTCGATCGCAGTGGCGTTTACCCCATGAAGCCCAATCCCAAGATCGCTGACTTCCCCCCCGGCACGCAGGCGCGGTTGCGCGTGGAAGAATTCAGCTCGGCTTACACGAGCCTGCTCAATATCTTGCATACAGCGTTCAACGGACAGCCCGCCAAGATCGATATGGCGATTGGCCTGATGTATGAGCTCAAGATGATCGCGGTCAATCTGATGCAGACCCCGTCGGGAGACGGCAAAACCACGGCGGGTCCGAGTTTCGAATATGTCGGGGCCTTATCCGCTGCAGATGCATAACCAGCCCTAAACAGGCTCAATTCGCGACGACCGCCCCATCGTCGCATTGGCAGCGCACTATTTCAGGCCCGACCGGCCCAGCCGCTCCCGGCTCAAGCCTCATTATGGGCGCGACTGGCTTTACTTCAGCTAAATCGCTGCATGCTTGAAAGGCTTGGTGGGCGCACCAGGGCTCGAACCTGGGACCCGATGATTAAGAGTCAGATTAAACGACAAAACATAGTTCAACATAGCGCTTCAAAAATGAAAGAAGTTGCTGCAGCGCAGACTTTTCTATATACATAGCGCTTCAAGGTAGCGAACAGCTACACGCCCTTTGTCGGTGCCAAATCAGTGCCACAGCATCCAGCGCTTACGGACCTACTGCTCCGTGCCGCCAGATTTCCCGAGCGTGGCACAGCCACCGTTTGGGATGGCGCGTTGAAGCATTTTGGCGTCCGGATCAACGCAGGCGGGGCGAAGACGTTCATCGTGCTGCTCGGCTCGGGGCGCCGTCAGGCCATCGGCCGCTATCCGGTAATTTCTCTCGCTCAAGCCCGGGAGAAGGCCAAAACTATTTTAGCAGAGCGGACGCTCGGCAAGCACCGGCCGAACAATATATCATGGAAAAAGGCAACGAATGAATATCTTGACTGGATCAGGGAGAACCGGCGCATTCATACTCACCATGAATATGCCCGGACGCTCCGGAGATATTTTCCCTTCGGAGAGACCAGGGTTGCCGAAATAAGCACGGCGGATGTGGCGAAGAAGCTCGACAAATTGAAGGATACGCCTTCGCAAAAGAACCATGCGGCGGTCTACGCGAAGGCGTTCTTCAATTGGGCCATCAGGCAAGAGTACCTGAAGGACAACCCTCTGCAACATTACAAGCAGTCAAAGAAAACTCGTCGCAAGCGTGTCCTGACCGACGACGAATTGCGGGCCGTCTGGAGTGCCGCCGGTCAGATCGACGGCATGTTCGGCAGTATCGTTCGCTTGCTCATTCTTACCGGTCAGCGACGAGGCGAGATTGCCGCCCTGCTCCGCATCTATTATTCGCATAATCAACAGACCGTATGCCTGCCGGGCGAGTTGACCAAAAATCACTTAGAACACACCTTTCCGGTCGGCCCTATGGCTTCACGAATGCTCATGGAGCAAATTGTCTCGCCCACGAGGCGCGGGAGCGAATTCCTGTTCCCTTCCCGCACATCGATCAATCGTCCGTTCAACGGCTGGTCGAAATGCAAGAAAGAGCTCGACAAGCTCGCCAACATTCCTCATTGGACGCTCCACGATATCCGCAGGACATTCCGCACCAACCTTGGACGATTGAGGGTTCGCCCCGACATCGCCGAGCGGCTGGTAAACCATGCTTCGGCCCGTACGGAGATGGAAGAGACCTACGACCGCTACACCTACCTTCCTGAAATGCGGGAAGCGATGGAGAGCTGGGAGGCCTTCCTGCGCGAGCTGGTCGGCGAGCTCGGCCAAGAACAGCTAGCCGCGTAACGTCAGCCAACTTCATAAGTCCCGGCTCTTCCAAGCCACGTCTAGCGTTTCCTTGTGTCAAAATAGGCGAAGACGAGGCCAGCCGCATCAAAAGTGCCCATCCGGGCATCCTCTCATCCAACACGGGCGCGCGCGACAAGAACGTTCGGTCTGCCCAAGAAGTCCATTAGCGCAAGCGTAATACGCACAAGAACGCCGTCCGCCCAGCCGATGGCGACGTCGTGCATTTCCCAATACAACCCCGCACGTAGAGGCAACCGTCGACTGCTACACGTTATTTGCGGGCGGCGGCTCGGAAGCTGATCCGGATTTTTCTCGACGGCTAAGCACGGCCTGACGTACGGCCTTTCGAATTTGCCGCCAAACAGCAGCAGCAAAAAAGTCAGGCCTACGCAGACAATCACCGTACGCCACTGGCCGGCCCCGCAAAGAACTCCGACGCAGGCTGTGAGCCAGGTGCATGCCGCGCTGGTCAACCCCCGAACTTTGGCGCCCGGGCCAAGGTGCAAAATGACGCCCGCGCCCAGAAATCCGACGCCCGTGAGGATCCCTTGAACCGTGCGGCTCGCCGCGTCGGAAAATCTCCAAGGGTCTTCGTTGTTAGCCAGCAAGACAATGCTAGACGTTGCAAGCGCCACGATCCCCAGGGTGCGCACGCCAATGGCTTTGCCATGAAGGTCCCGATTTAATCCGATGGCACCACCTACGAGGGCGGCCGTGCCCAAGCGAAGGGTTATCTCGGACCAATCCAACATTTTTTCCTCCGCCGTTGCTCCCGTCAGCTCTTATCCCGATCAAGCAACGCATGAATATTTTGAACCAGGCGAACAGCCACACTGGCTCGCATGTCTTGGTCGGTATGGCCGTTCAGGTAGCGTTCCAGCCCCCGCGCGATGTCACGAGTGAGACCGGTCTTTCCTGAAGGTTGAAACAGCGGCAGGCCGTCGAGGCCATCACACTGGTCGTCCAGCACCGCGAACCGCGTCACCTTGGGATGGATCGCGAGCCACGACAGCATCTCCTTGCACCGCGCACTTCTCGGCCGGTCCGGGGTAACGTCGATGAAAGGGATGCTCCAGTGCTTGGCCGCGAGCAGCCCGACCGGGTCGCACCTCCAGGTCGAGGAGAGCACCACTTTGGCGCCGGTCCGATCCAATAGCCGGTTCAGCCGCGCGAGAAGCCGCCGATCAACAATATATGGAAATTTGCGCGGATTAGGCGTCTTGCCGCAGTTGAGGACACCATCGATGTCGAGGAAAATGACCTTCATTGCGGCAATATGACAGTTTATGACAGTCAGCCAAGGTGATGCTGACGCGCAAAATGCGACCGATCCCCTGCGCAGAGGGACGCCAATGTCAACGCTGACGTGGATAAGGCAGCCGCCGCCGTGAAAAACTCTGATAGCGAACGTCGATCGCCGATTGGATGAAGACGCTGCGAGGTTCGGTCTTCGCACCATCAACACCCCCCGGGGAATTCGTCGATGCGATGCCGTGAATAGCAAGCGGTTTCAGCGGGAACAGCTTCGCTCGCCTTCTAGCTGAAGAGCTCTATTCCGGCGGATGCAGGGCTCGTTTCTGCGTCTCGAATTCCACGATCATCTCTTCGATGACAACCAGCGATTGCTTGTCATTGAAATATATGGCGAGCCTGCGAAAGTGCGCAATCTTTCGATCCAATTCCGCGCACTGGTCACACATTGGCGTGGTCCGGAAAGAATGTCCGGACCAACTATGTTTCATGAAAAATTGTTCCCGCGGAAGCGCGCGCGAAGCTCTCGTTATTTTTCGGGCTAGCGTAGGCGAGGTTTCTGCCTGCCGTGGTGCGGAGCCATGCGCTCCGGCGGCTCGAACCAAGTTCACCGATGCGGTCGGCCTTCTGTGCCGCGTATTATATCGCCCATCAACAGCGGCACTACTCCCACGCTAAAACCCTACAAGCTCTTTCATCGTTGCCAGGACTATACCCTGTCCGTTGGCCGACTGCTCATGGCATCCCGTGCTGTTTTGAACTCATATCCAGTCATCATCACCCTCATTCTCTTGGAAGCCGCTCTTGTAACGGCGCGCCCTTCCTCGCTTTTGAGCGCCGCCGTCATAGTAGGCAAAGACAAGGCCAGCCGCGTCAAAAATGCCCATCCGGGCATCCTCGCTCATCCAGGGCTTGCGGACCCGCGGCAGGAGGCGCTCGAATACTGGAACGTGCCGTGATATCGCGACCGCGATTTGATGCTTGGTGGGCGCGTCGAGATAGGAGAAGGTCTTGCGCACGTCGCCGCGCGCCACCAGGACCACCCGCACGCCCTCGTCTTCGGCAAACGCCTTGATCGCGACATGGAGCGATCGAATGCGCGCCGCCCGCCGAATTTCTTCCGAGGTGTCTTGGAGCAGCAGCACTTCGGGCCGGTAGCGCGCCAGCAGCCTCGTGAGCATCCTGAGGCAGTGCCGGTTCTTGCCTGTACCGCTCGCGGCGGTGGTGCCCCAATCGACCGGCGCGAACGGCCCTTCGAACACAACAAACGCAAAGCCGCGCGAGTTGGGATTGACCGCCGCGATGAGCGGATATTTGCGGGGCTGTAGCATGGCTAGGCCGTATGGCGCTCGCTGGCGCGCTTAAACAGGTTATCCAGTAAATCGAGCTTCAGCCTGGTGGAAATGCCCGCGGTGCCTTGCAACTCCTCATGCAGGGCGTTGGCGCGCCGCATCAGGGCGTCTTCGACTTGGTCGAAGACCTTCGGGAACAGCTTTTCGAGCGGCTCGCCGAAAATGATCTGGACGGCGAATGCCGTACGTAAATTAGGGTGCCGGCGCAGGCCTTCAAGCCGCGAGACGGTCGCGCCGCTGCGGGAGCCGATCAGTCCCGCCAATTCGTCTTGGCTCAAACCCCACTTTTTACGATGAACCCGAAGGTAGCTGTCTAGGTATGCCATATGGTTGTAGTCGCCGAGGCGATCCGCTAATTTTTCACCATAGGCGTCGGCGTCAAAAGGCACAGCAATCTGCCAAATCGTCAAAACGGAATACGGTGCGACCACGTCAGCGGACATGGGGACGTGGGGAGTTTGGCGGGCGGTATCGGTCGGCGCGGCGCTGAGGCAGGCTGTTCAAGCGGCACGCGAATGGTCGGCGGGTCGAGGAAGTCCCCACCTCCCCACGTCCCCTAGTATATCTTCGGCCCCGTCTGCGGCGCGTCCAAGCCATAGCGGCTTGCGAGGTGCTTGACCTTGGCACGCTCCGTTCCCGGCACCACGTAGACGCCGTGGCTCTTGTACGCCAGCACGTTGAGCCGCCGGCGCAGGATGCTGCCGATGAGGCGATTGGTAATGGGGCGCTGGTATTCGCCGCCATGGCGCTGCGTGAGCTCAGCGGCGATTTCGGCAATCGGAACCACGACCTTGCTCGGCTCCAACAGCAGCTCGTGCAGGACCTCGACGACGTGCCCTTCCAAGGAATTGCCCCGCTCGGCGGCCTGCACCGAATGGTTCCGCAGCGCGAGGTTGCGAAACGCCTGCCGGGCGTCCGCATGCGGCACGATGCTCAAAAGCGGCAGCAGGATCTGGTTGAGCCGCGGCTCAAGGTCGGATTGCAGCAGCGTCTCGTCGATGGTCGTGCTGCCCTGGTGGCGGAAGCGGTACGAGAGGAGCCGGTTGCGCAGCTTGAGCGCCTCGTCGTTGAACTGGCGCGGCAGGTTGATCGGGATATCGCCGCGCAAAGGCCGGCCGCCCATCTCTTCCGTCAGAAACCGGCTTTCGAGGCCTCGGTCCTCGTAAGAGCCGCGAGCGGCCACGATTTTCGGGCCGAACACCTGGAAGGCCTGCGGGTTGAATTCCTTCTGGCGGTTCATCATGGTGCGCAGCACCGGCAGCCCTTTTACGTTGCCGTTATTGAGGATTTTCACCAGCTCGGCCTTCTCGTCGCTGAAGCGGAAATCCGCCTCGTCGAGGATGAGCGTGCCCCGGAAGGCGTCGAGCGTATGGAAAAGCGGCGAGACGGTTGATGCGCCGCTCGCGAAGAACGCGCGGTTGCAGATCGAGCCCAGAACCAGCAGCGTGCGCGTTTTGCCGGTCCCGTAATCGCCGCGCAGCCTCAGATATGGCAGTTCGTTGAAGGCGTCGTAGACCCAGGTCAGCAGGACGTAATATGCCGCCAGTTGCTCGAACACCGGGCTCAGATCGCAGTAGCGATGGATGAACGCCTGCACGTCAGCCGTAAGCGCCTCGACGCTGCCGAACTCTTTTGGGCCGGACGGCAGCAATACCGCGGCGTTCTTGATCAAGTTGTTATCCGGCGAAAACGGCACCAGGCGCTCGCCGCCGCATTCGATCTCTGGCTTGATGGCGACAACGCCGCCCTGCCCGACCGCGAATTGCGTGGTCTTGCTTGCCGGATCATAGATCAGCTCGACCAGGGTGCCGTCGGCATAGCTGCGGCACACGCCCGGCGTCGCCTTCGGCCTCAAGGCGATATCGTCATGATCTGCGGCAATATCCATCCACTCATGCTAGATAACTGCGGCCCGAAATCGCAGGCGCGGGTTCATGCCGTTCGGGCAGTTGCTTCAGCATGATTTGGCGTCCGTTAGCCGCTCCCTATCGAAACAATATCGCCCGCGCATTTCGCTCACATCTTTTCATCATCTGCCAGATCGGCACGTTGCTGCGTCTCGGCGGCTTCTTCCTTCCGCGCGAGCATTGCGATGTACCTGTTCTTTCCAGGTACTTCCCCAACCTCATGACTTGACCGAGCAGAACATCTGCCGGTCCCGTCCTTGCCCCCTAAGGAGAAGTACGATGACTACCAAAACCATCACGGTGCCGCTGTCGCAATTGCAGCGCTCCGAGGGCAACGTGCGCCGCACCGGCTCCGACGTCGATATTTCGGCGCTCGCGGCGAGCATCGAAGCCCACGGCCTTTTGCAGAACCTCGGCGTGCGCAAGCTTGCGGCCACTGGCGCCGGCACGCGGCGCTATGAAGTGGTTGCGGGCGGCCGCCGCCTGCAGGCCCTGAAGCTGCTGGTCCAGCGCCGGAAGCTTCTCAAGGATCACGGCGTGCCTTGCTTGGTCATCGACGAGGCGCAGGCCAGCGGTTCGGAAGTATCGCTCGCTGAAAACGTGCAGCGGGTGTCGCTCCACCCCGCCGACCAGTTCGAGGCGTTCGCCCGGCTGCAGAAGGACGGCCGCTCCTCGGCCGATATCGCCGCCCGGTTTGGCGTCTCGGAGCGCCTCGTCGAGCAGCGGCTGAAGCTTGCCGCGGCGAGCCCGAAGCTGATGGCGGAATATCGCGGGGGCCGGATGACGCTTGAGCAGCTTACCGCCTTCGCGGTGTGCGACGATCATGCGATGCAAGAGCAGGTCTGGTTCGAAGCATCGCCCTTTGATCGAAGCGCGGCCTCGATCCGCCGCGCCCTCACCAAGTCGCTGGTGGAAGGCAGCGACCGCCGCGCCTGCTTCGTCGGCATCGAAGCCTACGAGCAGGCCGGCGGCGAGGTGCGCCGCGACCTCTTCAACGAGGATGCGTCGTATTTTGCCGATAGCCAGCTGCTCGACCGCCTGGTGTCCGCGAAGCTAGGGGCAGTCGCCGACCAGCTGCGCGAGGACGGCTGGAGTTTCGTCGAAATCCAACCCGAACTCGACTACGAGGCCCTGGCCCGCTTCGGCAGGCTTGCGCCGCAGAAAGTCGCGCTCTCGGCCAAGGACGAAAAGCGCCTCAAGACGCTCAGCCGAAACTATGACAGGCTGGTAAGCGAAGTTGACGACGAGCCGTCCGATGAGCAATCAGCGGCACTCGATCGGATGTCCGCGGAGATCGAGCAGCTGTCGCTAAAGCAAGAGCACTGGAGCAAAAAAAGATTGTCGCAGTCGGGCGTGCTATTGAGCCTGACGTCGGCGGGAACGCTCCAAGTGACGCGGGGACTTCTCCGGCCAAACAACTCCCAGCCAAAGGCGAAGGAGCCAAGCTCTACCCACGCCGTGAGCTCGGATCAGGCCGAAGCGCCGGAGTTCTCGGAGGCGCTTCTTCGCGAACTCACCGCGCACTTCACCGCCGGCCTGCGGGCATCCCTCGCAAGCCAGCCGGAGTTGGCGTTGACGGCGCTGGTGCATATGCTTGCGCTGAAGGCGTTCTTCGGCGCTGCGGATGCGACCTGCTTTGATATCCAGCCAATGTTCCTCGATCTTGCCGGTTTTGGCGACGGGATCGGCGAAAGCCCAGCAGTGCGCGCCATGGCCGGGCGGCACGCCCGGTGGGTAGAGCTTCCCGTGCAGCCCGAGAACGTGTGGCCGTGGCTCCAGGCGCAGACGATCGAGACCAAGCTCGACCTGCTCGCCTACCTCACTGCCGCTACCGTGAACGCCGTCGTTCTCGGCAAGCATGATACGGCGAGCGCCCGCCGCGCGCACGCGGCTGCGCTCGCACAGGCGTCGGGGCTCAATATGCGCGAGTGGTGGCGGCCGACGGCACCGGGCTACTTCAACCGGATACGGAAGGAGCAGATTGCCGCGGCCGTCGCCGAACAGCTCGGCAAGCAGGCCGCGGACGGCCTGCCGAATGCGAACAAGCAAGCGATGGCAGCCAAGGCCGAACTTTTGCTCGCCGACACGGACTGGCTGCCCGCGCCGCTCAGAACAAAGGAGAGAACTTCGAGCGAAGCGGCACGTTCGTGACGACAACCCCTAGGGACCGTATCAACGGTCCTTTTTCTTTGGTCGCAACTGAAACCCATTCGTGCCAGCACATTGAAAAGAGGGGTCTCGAAAATACAATCTTGCAACGGTTATGCTGTGGACAACGGGATTCGCGCGTTAACTCGATCCGCCGTAGAATTTCAAGTCAGGCATATGCGATATTTCATCTACTGCAGAAAATCCTCAGAGGCCGAAGACCGGCAGGTGCTTTCGATAGAATCGCAACTATCCACTCTTAAGCGTGCATTCCTCCTAGACCGACCGAATATCGAAGTCGTCACGATTTACGAAGAAGCGTACAGCGCCAAAGCGCCTGGTCGGCCGCTATTCAATGAAATGCTTGCGCGGATAGAAAAAGGCGAAGCGCAAGGAATAATAGCATGGGCGCCCGACCGGCTGGCTCGAAACTCGATGGACGGTGGCAGGATCGTGTATCTGCTGGACCGCGGCCTCATCACCGACCTTAAATTTGCGACATACACGTTCGAAAACAACTCGCAGGGCAAGTTCATGCTCCAAATCATGTTCGGCCAGTCGAAGTACTATTCCGACGCGCTGTCCGAGAACGTGAAGCGCGGTAATCGAACAAAAATAGAAAAGGGTTGGCGACCGAGCCAAGCGCCGTTGGGCTACCTCAACGATCCTATCTCGAAGACCATCGTCAAAGATCCGCTCCGTTTTCCTCTAGTTCAGAAGATGTTCCACCTAATTCTTGCCGGCTCACATACGCCGAGTCAGGTAGCGATGCTGGCCCGAAACGAATGGGGTCTGCGAACTCCGTTGAAGAAACGGATCGGTGGCACGCCGCCGGCTCTGAGCTGCATCTACAGAATTCTTAGCAATCCGTTTTATGCTGGTTTGATTGTTTGGAACGGCGAAACGTTCGCGGGCAAGCATGATCGGATGGTAACAGAAAGTGAATTTCGGCAAGTGCGGGCCACTCTTCGCGAGCCAAGTCGCATCAGGGGACAAAGACACGTATTCGCATACACCGGAATGATCCGGTGTGGCTCCTGCCGACATGTCGTTACAGCGGAAAAGCGCACCAACCGTTACGGATATCGGTATGTTTACTACCATTGCGTCAAACGAGCGATCGGGCCACGATGTCGGGAACCCTCAATCGAGCTCAAGGTGTTAGAGAGCCAGTTGCTGGAATATCTGAAACATTTGACAATTCCTGCGACCATAGAAAATTGGATAATCGAAGAGCTAAACGCGGCCCAGGCGCAATTTCGCGAAGGACGTGTCAAAGTCGCGAATGCCCTGAAAGGCACCCTAGCTGCAATAGCCGACCAGCTTGTTGAACTCACCCGCCTTCGTCTTCGAAATCTCTTAGATGATGAAGAGTTCACCCGGCAGCGAGCACTCTTGATTAAAGAGCAATCCGGTCTTGCTGAACGGCTCCAAAAAGCTGATCATACATCGGATGTGATCGAACCTTTTAGGTTATCGATTTTGTTCAACAATAGAGCCGCCGTTTGGTTTTCGCGGGCTACAATCGACGAAAAACGCCTTATCCTGAAAACAGTCCGATCGAACCTAACTCTCAAGGGCAAAATCTTGTTATTTGAAGCCGCGAAACCGTTCTCGATTATGCCCGATTTTGCAAGTTTTCTTCAATTGCGGGGACTCGTGAAGGACGTTCGCAGCCGCCACATCGTGCCGAAGCGGCAGATTAAAAAGGCGGCGCGGGAGTTTGCCGCTGTCGCGGAAGACGAGCAGTATCACCAAGTCTTCGAAAACATCAGGCTGCTTCGTGGCCGCTTTGAGCCGGAGGCAGGTCGCCGCGCTTCTCTAGGTCCATGAGGAGCCGGTACAGGTCGATAAGCTGCATCGCCCGAACGCTCGCCTCCTCCCTGCTTATTTCCTCTCCAAACTCTTCGAAATAGAGCCTTCTGAACTCATCGAGATGCTCGTCGGATATGCTCGATATGTTCATTCATCCAGATTATGCAATCGCGCTTGACTATTCACGGGAGACTTTCATGACGCCGGAGCAGTTTTTGGGAGAGCAGTTCGATTTTTGTACTCTCACCGCTTCGGGGCAGACCTCGAACTAATTTGCCGCGTCGGAAGGATTTGGTGCCGAAGCTTTTTAAGTTGCTAACACAGCACGCTTCCTCAGTATCTGCCTCGCAGTCTGCCGTCGCCTAATGAATTAATGCGAAACATTAAATATTTCCCTCTCAATACAATGAATGCGCAAAGCTATTTAGACGCCACTACGCTAAATCCCCAAGGCAGATTCAACGATGTCGGCTCGCTGGCTCTTGGGCGACCTACCAGCCCCAACGGCCACCTTTTGTTCGCTTGACAGAAGAGCATTGTTGGGGTGTCCTAGCGTCGGCTGTCTCAATGGGCGGCTATCCTACGAGTTCGATTCGCGGCGAATAATTAGTTGTAGCGGAACACGAATACCGTACGGAAAGGCAAGCTGGTACCGATAATGCAAGGCGCTGAACGCGCCCTCTGACGTGGCGACGCCGATTGGTCGGTGTCGTTTTTGCGCTTGTGGACTAACGAATTGACAGAAATATCAACAATATCATATGTTTAATCCAGAGGTTTAGTTGGTACATTTGGTTGACGACGACCTTTGCGGGTATCGTCAATTCGGGGCCTGAGAAACCCCGACAGCCGGGCGTCAAACCCCGGCCAGTTTCGACCACCGCTCAGGTGGACATGGCTGATCTGGCGCTCGCAATTCGATGGATTGCGAGCGCTTTTTGCTGTTTGGGGGTTGACGACAGATAATTTGTCTTCAGTATAAGGCGGTCGATCATAGATGGTCGATGGGCGACTTCTCACCGCTCGCTATCAGATACCCGCAACAGCAGATCTGCGTAGTCGCTACGCAGTTCTGCCTATCTCAAAGGTCATCATCATGTCGATTTCCGCAGACGACCATCCGAACAAACGTGTAGGCAAAACCAAGCGTCGCGCTTCGCGTCATCACGATGGAGACAAAAAACGCCGCGCTTCGCGCGGCGTTTCTCGTTCAAGACCGGCCACAACAAAAGTGTCAGCTGCTGATCACCATCAAGATACTCAACCCTTTGCATTGAGGGGCACAGCATTTAAGTCCTGGTCTGAATACAATCGTGCGGTCCAAACTCGATTAACTGCCCTTGCCGCCGCAGAGATGGCCGCCGTACACGTTCAGACTGAATCGACCGGACCGAATAATCTTGAACTCAAGATTTTGCTTTCCAGTCTCTCGCGTTGCGATGTATCGGAATCCCAAAACAGGAAAGGACGTTGTTCTTCAACGCAACGAAGGAAAAAGGACGTTCCGTGAGCTCACAGAATTCGGCTGGAAACCGTATAATCATATATAGAAGCTCACTCTGAACAATTGGATTCAGCCCGCTTCCCTGCAGTGAGTTTCTGGGACGAGGTCTGGGAGATCGGCCAATCGCCTCGCTTTGCAATAGTCTCGAAGCCCCTCCCGCACGACTTCAGAGCGGCTGCGGTCCTCCTCAGTTGCAATCGTGTCTAGCTCCTCGGCCATTTCCGGCGGAAGCGAAATGCACAGTGCGGTCCTGGTGCGTGCCATAGCGCTCAGTGTTGCCCCCGTTTGAAATTCGCGCACGAGGGTTTACCGTACCTGGCTGACAAAGTTCGAGTGCGGTCAACGGTCGGCCCTTTGAAAAAAAACGGCCAGAACGAAAAAACGACTCAACAGAGCCATTTTCGACCCGGTATGACTGGGTCATACAGGTGCACCGCCTCGGGGCAGACCTCGAACTAATTTGCCATGCCGGAAGAATTTTGTGTCCAACGTTTTCAAACTTCTGCGGAAGCATGCCGCTGGCGCTGCGAACATGCGTTAATCTAGACCAAAATCACTTCGTGATCGCCTAATCGGCCTTGTAGATTGGATAATCTCACTTCACAGTGGTGCAGGATTTTGCAGCAAACGTGTCATTAAGAAATTTTGCGAGCCGCAGTCCGCCGACTGCCAACTGGCGGTCTAAAACTGGTAGCGCCGCTTGGTAGTACGAATCGTTCAAGATGTTATTCGCCGGCTTCGCGGCCCACATGGCCTGCGCCGCCTTATGGGCTTCAAGCGCCCACGTTGTCGGCGTGCCGCCCTCCGCACCTGCCGCATCCGCGGACACGAGCCAGCCGGCTTCCAAGCGATCGACATAGCTTCCCCACGCGAACACGGTCTTTTGGATGAGCGTAGTGTCCCAAACGGCATGAAACTTTGCAAAGTCGGTCGTCGGCACGCAGGAGCCGGTGCAGACCAATCCTTTCATTTGTACCTCTACAAAAATGTTGTTCCCTCCAAATTCTTCCAGGACGGTATGGAGCGGCTGTTGAATATCGCCGACAAAATGCACTGCAAATTTAAGGGCGTTAAATTGATCCTCGCCTGTCTTGCACCAAATGTCGTTTTTCAACCGCTCAAGCTCGGCGATAACGCAGTCGCCTTTCGGATCGGTCGATTTACATTCCTGTGTCGGGTCGTAGACGTCCTCCTTGAGCGGGATGTCGACGAAATGCCAGTTCGTGGTTTCTTGGTGTAACGGCCGGTAATCGTCGGCCCAACTCGCAAACGAGGCTAAGGATGCGTACTGCAGCGTCGGCGAGACATTTTTGAGTATGGCGGAGACAGCGGCGCGCGTATCATCGCTCAATCGGCGTTGAGCGATCTCTGCAACAATCGCATGACCTTCCTGACCCCATCCAAAGACGGCGGTTCCGGAAACCGGTAGAAATACACAAGCGGCTAAAAGCGCCTTCATAATGCTCTCCTCTCAGGTAATTGCCCTTGAACTCATGAGCCGGTGTAAGGTGCTGCAGGTAGTTCAGGTCATTTTGAGGCTTACCAGGTCAGCGGCTCTCACCAGTGTCGGAGCCTTCACGGTATTTGCCGACGACAAGAACTCTACGATATTGTCCGGATCGTTCGATAGCATCAGGGCGGCATCAAAGGGCTCCTGCGCTTCGGTTGCCAACTTGCGGATCAAAGGGAAGACAGGCTTGCGATGCGAGTCGAGCGGAGCGCCCGCTGCCGCGTCGGTCTCAGGCGACGGGTTCCAAAAATCGATATCATAAAACACCATCGGCGTCGGAGCCGTGGTCTTTTTCCGGTAGTAGTTCAAGACAGCGTTCTGAAAGACTTCCTGAACGGTTCCCGCATCTCCCTTCCCGAACACCAAGCCGCCATTTGCCACGCTGACCAATCCGTCCTCTCGAAGGCTATTATAGAAATACTTGGCTACCGACGTAGCGAACAAATTTGGAGGCTCGAAACCGTATACCCACGTCGGAATGCCTAAATTACGGCTCCCCGCCGGGGCGTCAGCATCCCAGTTGCCAAGTAAATCAGCTCTGGCCGTAGCGGCGGTGCGAATCCAATCTTTCGTCGAACGATAATCGGGTACGGCGCGAAGCGTGCCGATCGCCTTGGTGAGGTCCTTATCGTCGAAGGGCGCCATGAACGCACCGAGGTTAGCCGCCTCCATCAACCCGGGACCCCCGCCGGTAACAATTAAAAAGCCTCGTCGCCGCAGCTCGCGAGCAATCTCGGCTATTCTCCGGAAGGTCACGGCGGTTCGCAGGATACCGTGGCCGCCCATAAACCCGATCGTCCTGGAGTGCGGGGCATCGAGAAAAGCGGCGACCAAACGGTCGATGGCGGTATCGTGGAGCCGCGTCGCAATCGTTTCGGGCAGCTCAAGCACCCGGGTCTCGCTTCCGCTGGCGTCGCGCGTCCAATTGTAAATCTTCGTGTCGAACGCCTTTTCCAGCGAGTCGGGATCGTCAGGAGAATAACCTTCGTACAGCTGCCGTACACCGTAGAGTTCGGCCGGCATGGCCGAAAATGGAATAGCATCTCGGCCAGGCATGGTTGAAAGCCAGCGTTCAATTTCCTTTGGATCAACAGGTCCGCCCATTTTCGCTCCCGAATCGATCATGTTTCTAATCATTACACCTATTGGATTTTCGACCTGATGCGCTACTGGAGCTTCGCAAGCGCGGGTGCGTGCGCCATGGCATAGGTCGGCAGCTTTTCGACACCTGAAATCATCACACCTTGCGGCTCTGAAAGCCGTGCCGGGGCGCCGTCATCTCGTGTATTTTCTCGCAGCGCGCGGCTCGCCTCAGGTAATGTCGATCTGATAGGCGCACCACGTTAAGACCGCGCTCGTTATTTCAAAACATATCTCAATATCTCAGACGGGCGTTTCTCGCGCCAAATGAAGCGAGCTTTTCGGTCCAGCCCAATGGACGAACTCACGGCATGTACCGGAAGCCGAAATCCGCGTAGTGGGTAGTGGAGATCATATTGAGCGACAGCAGGACAAAATCGTCATACAGTCCCGGTGGCACGGTGGTGTCAACTTCTACGCGGATGCTGAAATAGGTCTTGCCCATGGTATCGCGCGTTTTCACCGTAATTTGGTCGGTAGTAAAGCGCGCTTGGCCCACTTCAACCTTCCTCCATTGCGCCGGATTGCCGGGGTTTACAGGAGGAACTACTTCATATCCGAATACCGTTATCAGATGGCCCGGATACTGACCGATGATGATATTGATTTCGTTCGCTGCGAGCGAGAAGGCAATGTCGTCCGGAACGGTCGGCTTTTCCCATTTCGTCAACGTCACCGGCAGATCGGTCGCCAGCCCCGTGTATGCGGCATCACCATACACTCCCGGTTCATCGCCTAAATGGAGTCGGCCTTCCCAAATCAGTTCTGAATTCTGAACGGCAACTTCGCGAATTTTCATGCTGTGCTCCCAATCTGTGTAGGTACAACTCTAACGAGTTCACGGATAAAGTTGAGAAACGGATCAAAAAAGACCGTTATTCGAAGTGACATAGCGGAACGTCAAACTGCTTCGTGACCCGCCTTTGAGCCGAAAGCGCGTCGTCGCGCCTCTCCAAGTTCATATTCCCAGAAGCGATTAGAATCTGTCGCCAGACATTGTGCGACAAGAATTGTCATAATCCTTCTGGAAAATCGCTCACCTTAGACAATTGTATCAAGGTTTATTTTTAGGCGATGCTTCTGTCGTCGTAACAAGCGGCTGAACGGCTGTCACCGCCGCTTGAAAGTCCGTCTTTAGCGTATTGAGATTTTGAGCACCCGCATTCAACGATGCGATGCTAACGTCAAGGGTAATCAACTTCTTGTTTTCCAATACGACTTTGTCAAACAAGGCATCTGTCAGAGGCGTGCTCTTGAGCTGGCTCCGTTTAACGAGATATGCGTTATAAGCCGAGTCAAGTTCCAGCCCGGCATCCTTGTTGAAAATGTAGCTAAACTGTTCGTACCCCTTCACCTCTCGGTTTGGTAGATCGCGAATAAAGACCAGTTTTTCTATGGCACACTCGTCCCAATCTCTGAACAGCCTTTGCTCGTGGATCGAAAATGCAGGATAAAGTTTCTTGAGTGTTGCGACAGCACCTTCCAGCCCGGGCTCCATTTGAAGTGCGATATACTTCATTTGGCCAACGTTAAAGTCATTGATCCCAAATTGCACAAGGGTCTTGAGCGCACCAATTGCCGCGTTTATGCCCGCGCTGGACCCGGCGGGCGCTCCAATTGAGGACACCGCCGAGCTCATCGCGGCGAGGGCGGCAATGGTGTCTTGTTCGCTCTTGTTTTGCGAAGCAATATCACTCAGTGCCTTAAGGTAGCCATCAACGAATTTGCGGGCTGCGGTAAAATGTTTGTCGATCTTGTCGCGTGCGACAATCTTTGCGGGATCGCCTTGTGTCAGTCCGCTTAGCAGTCGGGGGTCTCCACAGCTGTATTTTGCTTTGGAAATGAACTTTAGGCTTTCGTTTTCGGCTTGTAATTCTGCAACGAGCTTCAGCTCATTGGTCTTTTGAGCATCAAATCCGGTGATGAGGCTTTTTGCGGATGCATTCGTTATTTGGGCGGGATCTAAAATTGTCCCGCAGCCGGCAACGGAGAGTGCAAGAACGCAAATAGGCAAAATATTTTTCATGATGGCCACGCCCTAAAAAGGAATTCCCAAGGCGAACTAGCCAGAAATTTTCACGTGCAGATTGCAAAAGTTGCCGGATGCGGTAGGTTGTCCACACAATCCACGATCCCACTAAAATACTTTTGATGTGTGACCGGAAAGACGCAAGGTCCCAGATAAAGGCATAGCGCGGCCAGTTCGTGCTGCGCTCCACTGCCATTTTCTGAAGATAATTTTGTTAGCCACCAATTGATGATTTCTGAAAGAGCCCGTGGCGCATCGAATGCGAATGGTTATTCCCACCAACGCAACAGACACAGCTAAGACGTCAAAATAAAAAGCCCCGAAGGGCTCAGTAATCTGAAGCAAACATGAGGGTCAGCACCCGGGTCGTTATCTCCGGATTAGATGGATCATCCGATCCGAATTCGCATTGCTTGTCGTAGTAGTCGATCTTCCAAAAGAACGTCCGACCGACGAACTTGAACTTACCGAAGTCGTGTTCACCATGCGGATCGTTGTCCGGGGTAAAGGCAGAGAACGTCCCTACTATCAGGAGCGCTTCGGCCTTGACGCATGCCGGCAGCTCTTCGACGCTTGCAGTCATTAAGACTTTGCCGCCCTTGAAGGTCGCGCGGAAGGCGTCATTCAACTCGCGTATTTTCACCGTGCTCACGGCTCACCTCAAATGAAGCCGGTGTGAACGAGCGCTGAGATCATGCTACCGCCGCACGCTTCGCAGTCGCCCTCAGCCTGGTCCGGCTCCATGCCCGTTGTGAAGTCGCAACCTTCTGTGATGCAGATCGCAGGGCAAATGCTGTCGGTGGCGTGCTTCTTCAGAAGCTCGTCTACATCTCCAAAGCCTTCCGTCTCGCAAAGCTTCAGCAGCTTCGTCGCCTTATGTGAAAGAACTAGCGTCATATGCTTCTCCTCGCTTCCGGGAACCGATCCATTCGGTTCCCCGATGGCGAGGCGGAGTCGACTGGCTTAGCCGGTACTGGTGCTCCGTCTCGTACCCTCCGCCCCGCCGTCGGCACCCGTTTAAGATGCCGAGCCACAAGGCCGAAGTCCGCAATCAATTGTCGGCCACAATCTGGATGCGTCGGAGACGTAAGAATTTGCCTGTTTAGTAAGGTTCACGGAAGGAGCGCCGCGACACAAGTTCGACAGACGCCGTCCATAAATAAGGCCTGTTGGCCCTTTATGCTTTGCGCATTCTACAACTTCGGCCGCCCTGCAAAATGATTGCCGCGCGATATCCTGTAGCGATGTCGATCGATAGCAACGTAGTTACCTTAGGCCGCGTCAACTTCCGGGACGACGCCTGGCATTTCGGCATACGGACGGAAGATAGATTTTCCCATATATTCATCATCGGCAAGACCGGAACCGGTAAATCTTCGCTCATCGAGTCCATGGTGCTTCAGGACATGCAGTTAGGGCACGGGCTGGCACTGATCGATCCGCACGGCGACCTCGCCGAGCGCATTGCCGCTCGCGTCCCGAAATCCCGGCAAACGGACGTAATCTATCTCGACGCCGCCGACCCCAACCAGCCCTACGGGTACAATCCCCTTCGCCACGTGCGCGACGACCGCATTCCACTGGCCGCTTCAGGACTGATGGAAGTGTTCAAGAAGAAATGGCCGGACGCCTGGGGTGTCCGCATGGAGCATATCCTGCGCAATACGCTGCTCGCGCTGTTGGAGCAGCCGAGCGCCTCCCTTCATGACGTATTGCGCGTTTTCTCCGACAAAAAGTACCGCAAGCAGATCGCGCGGTCGCTCAAAAACGAGACCGTAAAAAACTTCCTTGAAAAGGAGTTCGACCGCTTCTCGTTCGGCTACCGCACCGACGGCACGGCGCCCATTCAAAACAAGGTCGGCGCCTTCTTGGCGGACCCCATGCTCAACCGCATCCTCACCTCGCCCAAAAAGGACCTGCATATCCGCCAGCTCATGGATGACGGCAAGATCCTCTTGGTCAACTTGGCCAAGGGCAGAATCGGCGATGATAGTTCTTCCCTGCTTGGCGCCCTCCTCATCACTACCATCGGGCTGGCGGGATACAGCAGGGCCGACACTCCGCTCGAGCGACGGCGCGAATTTTTCGTGTACATTGACGAATTCGGCAGCTTCAGCACGTTGGCCTTGGCGAACATGCTATCGGAGATGCGCAAATACCGACTCGGATTTGCGACGGCGGTGCAGTACCTCCAGCAGATGGAGCCGCCGATCCGGCATGCCATGCTCGGCAACGTAGGAACCCTGATCGCGTTTCGGATTGGCGTAGACGACGCTTCGTATTTCGCGAAGGAATTCCAGCCGCGATTTGAGCCGATCGACCTAATACAGCTCCCGAACTACAACATGTACCTCAAGCTCATGATCGACGGCATGCCGTCAAAGCCATTTAGCGCGACTACCATTCGGTACTGAGCAACGTCCCAGGATGGCCCCTAGTAGCGGCCATTTTCCTGTGCATCGGATCATGCAACGTCACATCGCGTAACGCGATCTTTACTTTGAATTTCAGCCGCACTTATATACCGATTGCAAGCAACTATTGACATGTCTGCTTTTTACGAAATTAATTTGGAGGTATGTATGCGATGCAAACCGGTCGGACTAGCGATACTTCTGCTTCCCCTCGCGATCAATTGCGTTGTTTCCCGTGCCGCGCTGGCCTGGGGAGACGAAGGGCATCAGGTCGTTGCCCTCGTTGCGCAATCGTTCCTCGATCCCGATGTGCGCAAGCGCGTTGCGGCGCTTCTCGCCGCCGATACCGATACCCTCACGACCCACGACATTGCGTCCGAAGCGACATGGCCGGACAAATACCGTGATGCGAACATCAACGGGTCTCGAGAAAAAACCCGGCAATGGCACTTCGCCGATGTTGAAATATCCGCTCCGAATTTGGACGCTGCCTGTTTCAACCACCCGCCCCTTCCAGCCGGCGCCCCGGCTTCGGACGGTCCTGCGGCCGACTGCGTCGTCGACAAGATAAATGAATTTGCGGCCGAACTCGCAGATCCGGCGACGGATCTCGAAGAGCAGGTCGCGGCTCTCAAGTTTGTGCTTCATTTTGTCGGCGATCTGCACCAACCACTGCATAGCTCCGACGACAACGATCGCGGCGGCAACAACAAGCGTGTGTCTGCAGCGGGGTTCAGCGCCGGAAATCTCCATCATTTTTGGGACACCGAGTTCGTCGAGCAGCTCGGGCCCGACGCCAAAACCATCGCCTCCGATCTGATCGGGCATATCAACGCCGCGCAGCAAACCCAGTGGCAGGCCGGAGCTCCTGCCGATTGGGCGCAGGAGTCGTTCAAGCTCGCCCAGGACGATGTCTACGGCCAGCTTCCGCCGCCCAATGGTCGTGGCAGCTTCCGCCTGACGGACGACTACGTGACCATGGCGACCAACGATGTCGCGCTGCAACTGAGCAAGGCGGGGGTGCGGCTGGCGGTCGTACTCAATCAGAGCCTGCGAAGGCCGTAAACGCAGGACCATTCACGCGTTAACAATGGCCGCAGGTGCCTCGTGAGTCGTATCCTCCCTTCTAAAGCGCGGAAACATACGAAAAGGTAGCACAAACCGGAAAGCCTTCGCCTCGAACGCAATGCTTCGTGGCGCGGCGGGGCGTATTTAACAAATGGACGCGGCGGGACCGCTCGATGACGCGCGGGCCTTAATCGTTTGCGGAGGAACGCTGCAATGAAAAAAATCGCCTTTTCCCTAGTGATCGGACTGCTTTGGGCCTGCGGGACCCAACCGGAGGCCCGCGCCGCAGGACCAACGCTCGCCGATTTCGGCTACCGCAAGATGACGTCCAACGGCAAGCTCGCATCGGGTTCGCGCCCGCTGCTCGTCATCATGGCGCAATTCAGCGATGAAAGCGGCTTTACGCATACCGCGACGCAAATCCAGCAACTGGTGTTCGGCGGCACGCCGGGTCAGGTGAATCTGGCTGCCTGGGCGCGTTCGAACTCCAACGGACGCTTCGCGTGGGTGCCCGCGCAACTACAGCCGATCTATCTTGGCCCAAACATTCTCGGGCCGCAGAAAAACCTGTCCGAGCCCGCCCTTCGCAGATACGTCGTGCAAAAGGCGGTCGAGAACGGATTCAGGATCCGGTCGTTCGACCGAAATCGCGACGGGAGGGTTACTCCGGACGAGCTTGGCGTGCTCATCATTCACACCATCGCCGATCTTGCCCAAACCGAACCGGTTGCTTGCCTGAGCAACGACCCATCGCTGTGCCCGTCGATAACAGAGGTCGCGGAGCAGCACGATCTGGCGACCTGGACGCACGAGACCACGCACCAGCTCGGCGCGGTCGACGCCTACGGCGTCTGGAACATCAATCGCGCCTTTCCCGGCAAGCCGGTCACAGGAGAATGCCTCAACCAAAACCTTACGCTCATGGGATGCACGGGCAACGCCAATACCAATACGTACCATCTCGATCCGTGGCACAAGCTCGAATTGGGCTGGTCGGAACCGCGTATCGTGGCGCTCTCTTCCTACGGCAATGCCGTGCTCCCGGCGGCTGATCGAAACGAGCCGGCGGCGCCCCTGCTCTTTTATGATCCGCGCCGTGGCCCTTCGGAATATTTCATTCTTGAGTTTCGAAATAACAGGTATCGCGGCGGCAGCGGCTACGACGCCAACATTCCGCAAAACGGCGTCGGGATATGGCACATCAAGCTTGCGGCGGATGGCAGCGGCAAGCTCGCCCAGGTGCAGGCGCTCGGACAGTACGATCCGAGCTGGCCGGGCGACACAGAGCTTGCGCTGTTTCTTGACGGTCCGCCTTTGAATATTCGCGGCCAGTCGAACTTGCTATGGGGGAGCGGCCATAGCGGCCGCTTGAAATGGCTTGATGGCGCCGATACGGGTTTTATGGTTCGCGTTGACGACTACAGCGCCGATGAGAACCAAGTAACGGTCTACTGGGGCGATCCGCAGAACGTCGTGCCGCCAGCGGCCCCGCCAGGCAGCTGCCGCATCAACCAGTTAGAATGTGGCACCGGCGTGGTGGTAGCTTGCAGTGATACGGTCGATCATGACGTGGTCTTGCAGCTTCGAACCGGCGAGAACTGGACGCAAGTCGCATCCAACCCCTATCGCGCCCCCACCAAGTTCGAGCCATCGCTGTCCGACTACTCGCTCAAAAATGCCGATACGGCATCATACCGCGTCTGCTCCGTGGCGCTCGGGGGCTATGCCTGCGGCGCTGTGATAAGCACCCGGCTCCAGCGGCAGGCCTGTCCGCCGCCTCCGGTCGGATCGGGCGGCTCGGGACCCTCGCTGCCGCCCTGCCCCCATTGCGCGCCGAAAGTTTTGCCGCAGTAAGCGGCGGTGAGGACGTCGGTTCACTTTCTGGTGGCAAGCGGAGAGGCTATTGAAATTTACCCGAATGTCCTGGCCTGTCTCGGCTGCAATACGCACCAAACATTCGCGATGCAAGATTGTTCGCGGATGCGTGGCTAATCCCTACAGCGCAGCCATCTGACAGCGAATTCAGCCAGTTACAAGACCTGAGGACTAAGTGTGGGGCAAGCCCCTCTAGGTTAAACGCGGCTGCGCAGTGACGCGCACGCTAAGATAGATGAGAGATCGGCGTTTCCAATCTGCGGAAATTTTGCGGTCGACGGAAATATGTCGCCCTGGCCGCGACGCTCGCTTTCAGATTGCCTTCCTTCCCGCACGCGATCTACACTGTCGCATTCTTTGCCTCGTTTTCGGATGTGCAAGATGTCCCGGCGCAGCCTGGATGAAACGCTTTCGTTCATCGCCGCGATCGACCGGGCGGGGTCGCCGCACGCGGTTTCGGAAACGGTGCTTTCCGTCGTTCGCCCTTTGGGATTTACGCAGGTTTTCGCCGGCATCATTCCCGTGCCCGGCATGTCAGCGCAGCAGCAGCTTTCAAATGTCGTCCTCCATCACTGGCCCGACCAGTGGAGCCGACGGTATTTCTCGAAAGGATACCTGTTCGAGGATCCGACTATCCAGCGCGTGACCTCCTCGACCGAGCCGTTCCTATGGTCTGAGCTTGAGGCGTCCTGCCGGGACGACGCCTCCGCCAAGCGCGTCATGGCCGAAGCGAGGGAATTTCACCTTGGGTTCGGCTTTACGGTACCTATGTTTACGCTCGACGGTCAGTCGGCCGGGTTCTCGATCGCCAGCGACCGGGGTGAATTGCCCGTGCACTTCCGCCGCAGGCTGCAGCTGCTGGCTATGTACTCCTTCGGACGCGCACTTTCGCTGGCCGACACTCCGCCGCCTGTGAAGTTAACGCCTCGCGAGGCCGACGTGTTGCAGTGGATCGCCGAAGGCAAAAGCGATTGGGAGATCAGCCGGATACTGCACGTATCCGAACACCTCGTCGACAAGATGGCCCGGCACATCCGGAGCAAGTTGGGCGCCAGCAACCGCACGCAAGCGGTCGCTCAGGCGCTCCGGCTCCGAATCATCCGATAGCCGTCAAGGTACGGAAAGCCGTACTACCTTCGTCGCATTTTTCGCCGTCAAATCCGCTCCCGGAGGTTACCGAGGGAGAAATTGCACATGATCCATATTGTGACGGCTGAAAACATCCATTCCTACGCGGGAGCGATGGAACAAGCCTACCGTCTGCGGCATGCGGTGTTTGTCGAAGAGATGGGGTGGAACAACCTCAGGCACCCGGATGGCCGCGAGATCGACCAGTTCGACGACGGCCGCGCCCTTCATATGCTCTACCTCGAAGGCGACCGCCTCCTCGGCTATCAGCGCATGCTATCCTCGATGCAGCCCCACCTGCTGTCGGAGGTCATGCCGCATCTGTGCGACGGCGATTTTCCGATCGGCCCGCACATTTGGGAGTGGACGCGGTACTGCGTGACCAAAGAACATCGCGACCGCGGCCGGATGCTGAGCCCTGCGGGGAACTTGCTGCTATCGGCGATCGTGGAGTGGGGTTTGGAAAGCGGCGTTTCGAAAATCATCATCGAAATGAATCCGATCTGGCTGCTGCGTTTGGTGCAGCTGCACTTCCGGGTGACGCCGCTCGGAATCCCGCAGGAAGACGGCAAGGACAGCATCGTCGCGGTGACCGCCGGTTTCGATTCGAGAACGCTGGCTCGCTTAAGACAAATCCGCGGCGACGACCGGCCCGCCCTTGCTCATCAATCAGCTATTGACCGGCGGCTGCGAGCTTAGCGGAGTCATGTTTTAAGTTCTGCCGCAAGCCGCTTCGCCAATTCAACAACTTTCTGCCTGTCTGCCGCGGTCGTAATCGTTCTAAAGGCCCGCACTAGTTCCAGACCTTCAAGCGCTGAGGCCGTTCCCCTTGGATCCAAAGGTGGCGGGAAACTCAGGACTGTGATGCCGGGATTACTTTCGTTCGCTGTCATGTGCTAACTCCGAAGGTGCTGAAATGTCGGAACGTGAGGATCTCAGTGCACTGAGCAGAATGGTCGACGCCGCCCTGCAACTTGCCGCCCAGATGAAGCAGGACACGGCGGCCTATATCCTGTCGATGGCCAGTCTTGAAATTTCAAACGCCATGAAGGCAACTGGCCGCATTGGGCGGGATGATAGGAAAGGATGACCATCGTCGGCCCCGTTGTACGACTAGAGGGAAAGGAAATCGAAGCTCGGGATTCACAAAGCATCGCCATGCCTCGATAGGCTCGATCCATGATCGTATCGAGTTCTTCATTTGACGCAACACGATGCGCCGCCTATTTTACTATCGCTTTTTGCTCCTGTTCCCTTGCCCAATATCCGCGCATGTTGTCCGGGTACTGGAAAATCTTTTTTGTAAATTGTCCTTGCCGACAAACCAACTTGGATCGTTCTATCTCCACGGCCGCCCGGCCGGCGACAGCGTCAACAACGGATGGTCCGGTCATATCGAAAACGCTTTTTAGCGAGTTCATTTTGATGTTGTGTACCGCCCGATCTCTGATACCGGCAAGAATTGTACTGCCCGGTGAGGCCGCCATAAAGTAATTCGTCAGCCTTCCGTCGCCTTCTCTGAGGAATAGTTCACTGTGATCCGAGGACAGGAAAGATTCAGGCGACCAGGAAAACGCGGCGTCGATATCAAGGTAAATCCCACCCTTGTGGAGCAGAACAAGCACCCTCCACAGATCAGCTTTTGCCGCTCCAATTTGAAGCCGAGAATAGCAGTCGTACGTTTCGCTGGAGCAGTTCTCCCGTATAAATTCTTCGCATTCGTCATCACTCACAAAGCGATGTTCGAAGGTCGGCGTTAACAAGCGATTGAACAGATAATTTACGTACACCGAAAGCGTTACGTCGGCGCTGTGATTCGTCTGCCAAAAGATTCGGGGGATTTTCTTCGCGTTCTTCGGTTCTCGCCTGGGCGCTGAGACTGCGGGAATTCGATATCGTTTTGTCGGCCGCACCTTGAAATCGATGAAGAAGATGATCTTAAGGGCATTACCCAAAAGCTGCACGGCAGTTGTGGCAGCGCGACGCAACGCCGGCCTTGAATGCCAAGGGCGCCGCATGGTCAGAGGGCAGCTGACGATTGAATTGAACCGCTACGCGCCAACGAGGCGCGGCCGAAGTTCGGTGACATTGAATCCCCTGTCGATCGCCGTTTTGAGACCGGTCGTTCGCTTGGGGCAACGCTACAGAATGGACAATTCTGTTTCAGAAGGCTGATATACTTAGTGTTTTAGGCCGTACTTATGACCTTAGACTTGCGCCAATTCGGCCAATCAGTCCAAAAACCGTTGCAAACCTTAAAGAAAATGCTTGCAACAGAATTGTCCATTTTGTCTCGGGGAAATACCGGGCGGCCAACAAAAATGCGTATCCAAATAACCGAACCCTCGCTATTTGACACGAACGGTTCAAGAAAATATTTGAATGCCGCCGAGCGAACGCGATTTCAAGATGCCATGAGACACCTGCCGCCGAGAGAGCGGGTTTTCTGCGCGGTTTTGTTGTTCAGCGGCGGTCGTGTCTCAGAGGTCCTTGCTCTTACTCCGGCGGCTATCGACCTTGAAAGCGGCGAGATAATACTGCGGACCCTCAAACGGCGACGAAAAGGCGTTGTTCGACAGATCCCTCTCCCGCCTGCCTTATTGTGCGACCTCGATGATCTTTTCGAACTCGGCAAGGCACGGACTGATCCTCTGCGTCAGCACAGACCAGTTTGGACATGGAGCCGCTCTACCGCTTGGCGCCTGGTTAAGAAAGCGATGAAAGAAGCCCAGGTGATTGGCGTGGCGGCCAGCCCCAAGGGACTGCGACATACATTTGGAGTTTCAGCATTTCAAGCTAACGTCCCGCCCCATCTCGTCCAGCGCTGGCTCGGTCATGCGTCGCTGCGAACGACAGCGATTTATGCGGATGTAAGCGGGAACGAAGAAAAGCAATTTGCGGCTCGCATGTGGAGAAATAGCAACTAGTCTAACGACTGTTGCAGCCGCCCCTCTATTCAGTCGGTTATCCGGATACGGCTGAATATCGAGGCAGTCACAATCGCGCTGCCGCCGCTAATCGTAGCGGACATTCCTGGATCAACGATAATCATATCGTCACTGTCTCTGGCAGCGATAACTAGCTGCCCCTCGGTTATAGAAATAATTATCGGATATGTCCCAGACACGGCAAATGACTCAGTTGCTAGCATTTCGAACGAGTCGGAGCTGGTAAAATGTATGCAGCGATAAAGGCGGTCGACGTAAAGATAATCATCAGGGCAGTTATTTTGCGAACCCCACGCGGACGCGAGGCAACGCCCGGAGCGAGGGTCGCGGACATAGTCCGGCATCGCACAGATGTTTTCATTGGCCATGGGAGCCGACGGCACCGCTTGCGGTGGTACTGATGGGATCATCGGTCGTTACTCTGCGACAGCTGTTCATGAATGACTCGTCTGTCGGTTTCGATATCGTCTCGACTAGAGCTGACTGGTGCGCTGTTGCATTTCTGTTCGCTGGACTTGCCCTTGTAATAGTGGCGGCAAACTATTCTTGGCGGTGACCGAAACCAAACATTCCGCCATGACTTCACAAATTGAAGAAATCTGCTAGGTTTCTCGGACGGCCGCTAACCCGGACCGTTGCAACGGCTCCAAATTTGGAGCTTTGCAATGGACGACAAGGTGGTTGATTGGAAGGGACTGAAGGCGCTTGGGATACCCTACTCGCGCGCGCATATCTGGCGAATGATGGCTGCCGGCGATTTTCCGCAAGCTTTCAAACTTGGGAAGCACCGCAACTCTCATCCCGTCTGTGGCTTTCGCAAGTGGCTGAGTGGCTTCATTTCCATGCCGGCCGCAAGGCATAAGCTCTTACCGGAGCGACACCCGCGCCTCCAAACGCGGGTGTTTCCGTTTGACCGCAAGCCCACCGGCCATGACCACCGGCGTGACCTCTGCATTCATGGCCGGTAGGCACCCTCAAAGCGTGATAAGTGATTGAATTCGTGGTACTTTTCGATGGTGTGCCCGCTCGGGTATGCCCCGACATACTATTATTCTGCTTCTCCTGACCTTCTTCCCGCTTATTCATCCGTTGCGCGCCGCAAGCGCCGCGCTTGACCTGACGGCCTTGCATCAAAAGTTAACAGGAACTCGTCGTAGGAAACACGCCCCAACCCTATTTTCTTCTCCAAGCGAATCTTTTAGAGATAGCAACCTGAGCGGTAGCCAACCGATGTCGGCGCTTGAGGAGCACTATGGACAATGGCAGCGGCTTCGAATGGCTGTTGATCCACTGCATGATGGGCGTTCTTTACGCCTGGCTCTTGACATCGAACCCCTATGATAAAGAAACCGGACTGCCATCGCCTCACGTTCGAGAGTTGGGCAAATGGCTTTGGGGAAACGCCGCGATCGGTATCGTCGCGTGGTTTTTTCATATGAACCTCCCCCGAATGAGTGGACACCTGTAGTAGGCTCGAAGAGCCAGGAGGTG
>NZ_CAXUNQ010000042.1:0-44070 GCF_964252615.1 uncultured Bradyrhizobium sp. | reverse complement strand
CCGCGAAGGCGGCCGCACCGTCGGCGCCGGCGTGGTGGCCAGCATTATCGAGTAAGGACAGACGACGGACGACAGACGACGGACGGCCGAGGACAGAAAGGCAGAGACGGGCGAGACATTGGGAACATCTGTCGTCTGTCGTCGGTCGTTTCTCTGTCGTCCGTCGTCATGCCCGGCCATCCACGTCTGTGCTCCACATCGGAAGGAAGACGTGGATGCCCGGCACAAGGCCGGGCATGACGGCGAGATGTGTGCATCCAGTAGGGCTTGACCCGGCAATCCATCCGCTTCGAAACGACTCTTCCGAAGATGGACGGATACGCGGGTCAAGCCCGCGTATGACGATGTGGGTCGGGCCGGCGTATGACGGATGGTCGAGTCTGCGGTGCGTGCTTGGCCGAACCGGACCCAGGCTTAGCACGCAGGCCAGCCCCCGCTTCGCCCTTGCTTTTCAGCCCGTCCCTATGCTTGAAACGGCCGGGATCGGCGGTGACGCCGGGGTTCCTACAGGGGTGTAGCTCAGTTGGTAGAGTACCGGTCTCCAAAACCGGTTGTCGCAGGTTCGAGCCCTGCCGCCCCTGCCAGCTTTAATGATTGAAATACAAGGATTTTTCAAACGTACCGTCAGCAATCGTCGAATTGTTACGGCTAATTCTGTCGCCGGCGAAGCCGCTATAGGGGGCCAGGATTTTTCCGCGAATAGAAAGCAGAACGCATACGACGAAAAGGCCGCCGATCAGGCCGTTCTGGCCGTCATGAAACTTCAACTGGCGAAGTTGAGCGTGCGCTCCGGACCGGAAAGAATTATCAAGGTGATCGCGAATTCGAAGATTGCGGAATTTCCCGATTCGCATGAACGCAATATTTCGCAATGGAAGTTCAAGCGGCAAAGCGCTTCATGCGGATCGTGACCTGGGGCAGGACGTCTCAGGATGTCGAACGAACCGGGCTTTACCGCGTTGTCCAGGATGTCCAAGCGCAAACCGACATCGCCCGGTCCTATGAGCGTGCAGCCGGTCGAACACGGCTCAATCGTACCGACGCAATTGCTGCCGGCGATGCCGACCGCCGAAAAAAAAGCAAAGGCGCCGCTCCCGAAAAAGCGGCCGACCAGAGAAGACGCCATCCAGGCCGCAAAGGCCAGACTGATGCGCCGGAATTCGTTGCAGAAACAGCGGCGGGCGCAAAGGACTGACGCGGATTAAGCGCTGTTCGGCTTTTTCGGCGCGCGGCCGGCGCCGGCGGAAGCGCGCCTGGACGTGTTCAGCGCCACCGCGGCGCGGATCAGCGCCTGCAGCGCCGTTGCATCGATGCTGTCGCCCTCGTGGATATCGATGGCGCGCCTGACGTTGCCGTCGAGGCTGGAGTTGAAGAGGCGCGACGGATCCTCAAGCGCGGCGCCTTTGGCGAAAGTCAATTTCACCACGCTCTTGTAGGTCTCGCCGGTGCAGATGATTCCGGCATGCTCCCACACCGGAACGCCGCGCCACTTCCACGCCTCCACCACATCGGGATCCGCCTGCCTGATCAGCGCGCGGACGCGGGCCAGCGTCGTGCCGCGCCAGTCACCCAGTTCCTCGATCCGCGCATCGATCAGCCTGGAGGAAGAGGCGGTGAGTGTCGCCGGCTCCGCCCCGCGCTTGGTCGTGGGTGCCGTTTTCTTCATGCTGTTGTCCGTTGCCCGAGTGTGTTCTCGCCCGCCCCGCGGGTGTAAAACAGGATGACATCAGGTTGAGTGCGTCATTGCGGGCAGCGACGCGACGAAGCAGTCCAATCCGCGCTTGCGTTGCTTCGCCTCGCTGCCAGTGAAGGTTCAACAGCAACGCATCATGCTTCTACCGCTCCGCGTTCACGAACTGATACGCGCCGCGCTCGAACGCGTCGTAGACGGCGAGCGCCTTGGCGTCGGCGAACGGCAGATACTGCATCATGATCACCCCGGCGATGCCGCGCGCCGGATCGACCCAGAAGAAGGTGTTGTTGATGCCGCCCCAGCTGAGACTCCCGGGAGAGCGCTTGCCCGGCACCTGATCGGCGGTGATCAGGAAGCCGAGCCCCCATTTGTCGCGGCCGTCGGCGATGAAGCCGAAGTCGGCGCTGCGCGGCAGCGCGCTTTTGAGCGCGGGGACCGAGACCGCGCCGATGTGGTTCTGCCCCATCAGCGCTACCGTCTCCGGTTTGAGCACCCGCGCGCCGTCGAGCGCGCCGCCATTGAGCAGCATGCGCACGAAGCGCCCGTAATCCTCGGCGGTCGAGGCGAGGCCACCGCCGCCGATCGGGGCTGCGACGGTGAGCGGGGCTTGCGGATTCTGCAGAACGACCGGGCCGTCCATGCGCTCGCCGGCGCGCTGCTGCTGCGCGACCAGGCGCGGGCCCTTGGTCTCCGGCACGTTGTAGGACGTGTCGTCCATCTTCAGCGGGGCGAAGATGTGCTGGCGGAAATAATCCTCCAGCTTCTGGCCCGACACCGCTTCGACCAGCTTGCCGGCTACATCGGTCGAGGTGCTGTAGTGCCAGCGTTCGCCGGGATCGAACAGCAGCGGCCCGCCGAACGGAAAGACGTCGCCGGCGCGCGGCTTCAGATCGCGCCAGATCGCGCTGGTGAATCCGTAGGCAAGGCCGGAGGTGTGGGTGAGGAAATGCCTGACCGTGGGCGGCCGCGCCGGCGCGCGCAGCCTGTAGTCTCCGGTGCCGGCATCGAACGAGTCCAAGACTTGCAGTCCGGCAAGCTCCGGCAGGTATTTCTCGGCTGCATCGTCGAGACCGATGCGGCCCTGTTCGACCAGTTGCATCACTGCCACCGAGGTCACCGGCTTGGTCATGGAGGCGATGCGAAACAGCGCATCCGATGCGAGCGGGCGTCCCGTCGACACATCCGCCACCCCGAAGGCGCCCTGATACAGCACGCGCTCGCGGTCGGTGACCAGCGCGACCACGCCCGGCACGTCCTTGGCCTCGACGGCGCCGCGCAGGCTTGTGTCGAGCGCGGCCTTGACGGATGAATCTTGCGCGATCGCCGCGCCGTCGAACGCCGCCGCCGCAATGCCGATGCCAAACACAAATCCGGTCATTCGATTCATGAGAGCCTCCCTGTCGCGCATAGCCCGGGGTTGATCCGCGCAAGCTCTCCCGAGGCTGGATTTTCTTGTTCGACGCCGGCCCGATGACGGCGGCAGGGACACGGCGCCGCATCGGCCTGTCGCGCCTGCGATAGTAGCACCGGCAAATCGGCGAGTCTCGAGCTTCGGGTTGGTACCATCGTCGGAATTCCGGTATCAACGCAGGATGGCTTCAAGTCGGCGGCCGCGCCGCCCGGCTCACCTCTCCGGCAAGGCGGGCCTGGCGGCGCAACGGTTGAGCGATCGCGTAAGATCCTTTTTCACCATCCATGGCGAGCCTGCCCTCCTGGGTAAGAACACACATCTGCGGAAGCGGGCATCGTCCGGATTCGACGTGCTCGGCACGAGCGATCGCCGATTCAAGCGCTGACACTTTTTTGCCGCGAAAAAACCTGATCCTGCCGCAAGAAAATCGCCGGGATCGGCTGCCTTCAGTTTGCCGCAAGACTCGTCGGCGCAGTTAATGTTCGAGCTCTGCGTGCAACGCAGACCGCAGTTAAGTCCTATCAGGGGCAGCGGATTTCTCGCTGGACAACGCGGCGCAAGCGCGGCGGGGCGCGGCGTGACAGCTTGCAAGCGTCTGAATGCGCTGCTGAATTTCGCTAGGAAACCGGCGAACTTCCACGCCGTGCGGGGCAAGTGCTTGCCTCGGCACGTTTTTTCAGCTGCTGCGCGTTGCGCCGAACGCGCAAAAGGCGGTCGATTGCCTTCGGTTCGCCGCAACGCGCCTGAAGTTTGCCGCAAGACTCGCCGCGCCCCGCGGCCATCGTCCGCATGACCTTAAGCCCTTCAACCGGCGTCGGTTTTGGCCCCGAAGCGGTCCCGGCGCCTTGATTTCGCCGCAAGCCGCGCGCCTTGACCTTGCGTGACGCGCACAGTACATAGCGGCCACCTGCTGCCGGCCCGTTTAACGGATATCCGGCGCGGCCTTGAAATTTCCCGGACAATCGAGCCCGCTTGGCGCTCATCCTTCAAGAGAGGGTTGGGCGCAAGAGGGCTGTTCGGATTCTCGAACATCCTGACGATCGATCAACCATGGACGCGATAACCACGATGGCTTTCAGCCCGTTCAAATTCCTGCAGGAAGTGCGCAGCGAGACCGCGAAGGTGACGTGGCCGTCGCGGCGCGAAACCATGATTACCACCATCATGGTGTTCGTGATGGTGGCGCTGGCGTCGATCTTCTTCTTCCTTTCGGATCAGGTGATCCGCATCCTCGTCACCTTCCTGCTGGGGATCCACTAATGACACGGGCGCGGAACTGAACCATGAGCATGCGCTGGTATATCGTCCACGCCTATTCGAACTTCGAAAAGAAGGTCGCCGAATCGATCCGCGAACAGTCCAAGCAGCGCGGGCTTGAGGAATTGTTCGAGCAGGTGCTGGTGCCGACCGAAAAGGTCGTGGAAATCCGCCGCGGCCGCAAGGTCGACGCCGAACGCAAGTTTTTCCCGGGCTATGTGCTGGTGAAGATGAACCTCACCGACGAGGCGTTCCATCTGATCAAGAACACGCCGAAAGTGACGGGCTTCCTCGGCGCGGAAAACAAGCCGATGCCGATTTCCGAGGCCGAGGCGATGCGGATCCTGCATCAGGTGCAGGAAGGCGTCGAGCGGCCGAAGGCATCGGTATCGTTCGAGATCGGCGAGAACGTGCGCGTGGCCGACGGCCCGTTCGCGTCGTTCTCCGGCGTGGTGGAGGAAATCGACGAAGGCCGCTCGCGCGTCAAGGTCGCGGTGTCGATCTTCGGCCGCGCGACGCCGGTCGAGCTGGAATTCGGTCAGGTCGAGAAGGTCTGATCGCCGTCATTACCGGGCTTGACCCGGCAATCCATCCGCTTCGAAAGACTTTTGCGAAGAAGATGGATACGCGGGCCAAGCCCGCGTATGACGAACGGGGAGACAGCAGGCGCTGTTTCCAAGAATGCCGTGGAAGGAAGCAGGCGATCGCCAGTCGCCTGTGACCGTACCACGGTCCTGTGAAGCTCCGGATCATCCGGAACAACAAAGGAGTAACGCATGGCAAAGAAAGTGACCGGATACCTGAAATTGCAGGTGCCGGCGGGAGCCGCGAATCCGTCGCCCCCGATCGGACCCGCGCTTGGTCAGCGCGGCCTCAACATCATGGAATTCTGCAAGTCGTTCAACGCGCAGACGCAGAAGGAAGAAAAGAACACGCCGATCCCGGTGGTGATCACGATCTTTGCCGATCGTTCCTTCACCTTCGAGCTGAAGACGCCGCCGATGTCCTACTTCCTCAAGCAGGCCGCCAAGATCCAGTCCGGCTCGAAAGCTCCGGGCCGCGACAAGGCCGGCAAGGTGACCGCGGCGCAAGTGCGCGAGATCGCCGAAAAGAAGATGAAGGATCTCAATTGCGATACCATCGAGGCAGCCATGAAAATGGTCGAGGGCTCAGCCCGCTCGATGGGCCTTGAAGTAGCGGGGTAACGGGCATGACAATCGGAAAACGTTTGAAAAAGGCCCGCGAAGGCGTCAACCGCGAAAAACTCTATCCGCTCACCGACGCCATCAGGATGGTGAAGGAGCGGGCTACGTCGAAGTTCGACGAAACCATCGAAATCGCCATCAATCTCGGCGTCGATCCGCGTCACGCCGACCAGATGGTGCGTGGCGTGGTGACGCTGCCGAACGGCACCGGCCGTACGCTGCGTGTCGGCGTGTTCGCGCGCGGCGCCAAGGCCGACGAAGCCAGGGCTGCCGGCGCCGATGTGGTCGGTGCGGAAGACCTGGTGGAGAAGGTGCAGGGCGGCAGCATCGATTTCGATCGGTGCATCGCGACCCCGGACATGATGCCGCTGGTCGGCCGCCTCGGTAAGGTGCTTGGTCCGCGCGGCATGATGCCGAACCCGAAGATCGGCACCGTGACGATGGACGTCACCACCGCCGTGAAAGGCGCGAAGGGCGGCTCGGTCGAATTCCGCGTCGAAAAAGCCGGTATCGTGCAGGCCGGAATCGGCAAGGCGTCGTTCTCCGAAGAAAAACTGGTGCAGAACGTCAAGGCGCTCGCCGACGCGGTCGCGAAAGCAAAACCCTCCGGCTCCAAGGGCACCTACATCCAGCGCGTGGCGGTGTCATCGACCATGGGACCGGGCGTGAAGGTCGAACCGGCCAGCCTCAGCCTCGTCGGCAACGCCGGCGGGACCTGAGCCGCGCCGCTTGCGGTACGCGTGATAAGAACGAGGGCGAATTCGGGACACCGGTTTCGCCCTTTTCATTGTTCCGTCTATCGTTCGTCATGCCCGCGCTTGTCGCGGGCATCCATGTCTTTCTCGACCTCGCGAGCAGGAAGACGGAATGGCCGGGATGAGCCCGGCGATGACGGGAAAGAGAGAATATGCCCGAGCAAGTCCTGATCTATTCGCGGTTTCCGAAAGCGATGATGGTGCGCATCGGGCAGCGCTACGACTTGATGGACGCCGCCGGAAAACCGCCGAATGACATGTTCTCGGCTGGTCAACTCGCAGGCGTCCGCGCCATGATCACGGCGGGCGGCACGCCGCTCGGCGCCGAGGTGATCGACACGCTGCCGGCGCTGCAGGCGATCGTCTGCTACGGCACCGGCTATGACGGCGTCGATCTCGCCGCCGCTGCGCGCCGGAACATTGCCGTCGGCAACAGTCCCGCGGCGAATGCGTCTTCGGTCGCGGATATCGCGATGACGCTGATGCTGGCGGTAACGCGGAGGCTGCTGCCCGCCGACGATTACGTGCGCAGCGGAAACTGGTCGGGCGCAAAACCCTCGCCGCTGATGAAGCCGCAGCCCGGCAATCCCGGCCGCCGCGTCGGCGTCTACGGCATGGGCGAGATCGGGCGGCGGATCGCGGCGAGGGCGGCGGCGTTCGAGATGGATGTCGCCTATTACAGCCGCAGCCGGCACGACGTGCCGTATCGGTATGTTCCGAGCCTTGAAGCACTGGTGGAATGGTGCAGCGTCCTGATGATCGCGGTCCGTGCGGGCGCCGACACCCATCACGCGATCGATGCGCAGATGCTTCGAAAACTCGGCGCGGACGGATATATCGTCAACATTTCGCGCGGCTCCGTAATCGACCAGGATGCGCTGGTTGCCGCGTTGACCGACAAGACCATTGCCGGAGCCGGTCTCGACGTCTACCAGACGGAGCCGCACGCGCCGGATGCCTTGACCGCGTTTGCCAATGTGGTGCTGACCCCGCATATCGGTGGCCACACGCTCGACTCGCACGTCGCCATGCAGAATTGCGTGATGGCCAATCTGGACGCGTTTTTTGCAGGCAAGGCGCTGCCGTATCCGGTGAAATGACCACTCGCCATGGGTCGTCCCCCCGCGGAGGCGGGATCGCTACGCCCTATCGATTCAGTGAAAGACGCCTGCACCGCAGGTTCCAGCCGTCACGCCGGTGGTTACGAGTCCGGCAAAAAACCGCTTGGCAAGCCGGAAAAGACTCGCTACACAGCGGCTTCCGGGCGTGCTGGCCGTTGCTGGCGCGTCTGTGCTCGCATTCCGAAAACCCGATTCGCTAGGAGATCATTCCTTTCAAGACGTCCGCATGGATTGCTCGAAAGGAAGGAAACCTGTCGCGTTGGAGGAATACGGCAGGGGCCGCGGGCTTGAGCCGCTGGCCTCGATCCTGTCCAAGACTGTAGGCGCCCGCGGCGAGATACGAATCTCTTCAACGGCTTAATCGCATGGCCTGCACAGACGGGTGAAGACCGGATTTTGCGTTTCGCCGCGCCTGCGGCGGGCCGTGATTGGGTTCGAACCTCGACACCCCGCGCCCCATTGGGGTCGGGAGGGCAGGCTTTTTAAATGTCGTCCTGCCCGGCGCGTCCGACAGACCGTGTGTCTTGAGGTCAGGTTTGGGCGGGGCGATCGGGTGTAACCCGGCGGTCCCATTCCCATGGGCCGCCAAGGCAGAGAGAGCTTCGCTAGTGGAAAGAGCGGCAAAAAAAGAGGCGGTCGAAGCGCTGAACGGTCTGTTCAAGACCACCAGCGTCGCGGTCGTAGCTCATTATTCCGGCCTTACCGTGGCCCAGATGCAGAAGCTGCGGATGCAGATGAAGCAGGCGGGCGCCTCGGTGAAGGTCTCGAAAAACCGTCTCGCCAAAATTGCTCTTGAAGGCACGGACGTCGTTGCCATCGGCTCCCTGTTGCAGGGGCCGACCGTGATCGCGACTTCAAACGATCCGGTGGCGGCGCCGAAGGTTGCCGTCGAATTCGCCAAAGCGAACGAAAAGTTCGTCATTCTCGGCGGTTCGATGGGTAAAACCGTCCTGAATGTCGACAGCGTAAAGGCACTGGCCGCGCTACCCTCGCTGGATGAATTGCGCGGGAAGATTGTCGGCCTCCTTGTGGCGCCGGCGACCAAGATCGCCCAGCTCACCACCGCGCCCGCCGCCAAGCTCGCGCGCGTGGTTCAGGCCTATGCCTCAAAGAGCGAAGCGGCCTGACGCCCTTCGCACATCAAACCTGGTTCGAACCAAACCGTTTAAGGAAACAGATCAATGGCTGACTTACAGAAAATCGTCGACGACCTCTCGAGCCTCACCGTGCTCGAAGCCGCCGAACTTGCAAAGCTGCTTGAAGAGAAGTGGGGCGTGTCCGCCGCCGCCGCCGTTGCGGTGGCCGGACCCGCCGCTGCCGCCGCCGCACCCGCCGAGGAAAAGACCGAGTTCTCGGTCATCCTGCTGGCCGCCGGCGAAAAGAAGATCGAGGTCATCAAGGAAGTCCGTGCGATCACCGGCCTTGGCCTCAAGGAAGCCAAGGATCTTGTCGAAGGCGCGCCAAAGCCTGTCAAGGAAGGCGTGAACAAGGACGAGTCCGAGAAGATCAAGGCTCAGCTCGAGAAGGCTGGCGCCAAGGTCGAGCTCAAGTAACCGCAGGCAATTCCGGCGACTTCCGGACAAGCAGGCCGCGGCCCAGCGCGACCGGGACAGCAGTAGAACCTGGATGGCCACCGAATTGGGACCTGCCCGGTACGGTGGATTGAAGGACCTTGGTCGGCTAAAACCGACTTGGGTGTCGAGCCCCGCCATGATTGGTGTGATCTGGACGCGTTGTACACAAGATTGTGTGGGGATTCGCTGGCTTAACCCTCGAATCTCCACGATTGCCATCCCATATCGGGACGGCAGCACGAAAGCACGGTTTGGCGGCAGAGACGGCGACGTTTCTGCACAAGCCGTTGGGAGATGGCAAATTTCGGGCTTTTTCGGTCCGTAGAACGTTGATTGAGACGGGCGAAGCGGGAGACCTGCTTCGCGCGTCGTTTTGCGTTCTGAAGGCTACAAGTCAGGTTTAAGAATAAAAACCTGAAATTGAGCCGGAAATTGGGATGTCGGGATTCAACCCGGGGGCGATGCCAATCGCGCTTCGGAAGGTTCGCCTCTGACGGGCGACGAAATGAGAGGCCACGATGGCGCAGCAGACGTTCACCGGTCGCAAACGCGTTCGCAAGTTCTTTGGGCATATCAAGGAAGTGGCGGAGATGCCAAACCTCATCGAGGTTCAGAAGGCGTCCTACGACCAGTTTCTGATGGTCGACGAGCCCGTCGGCGGACGCCTGAATGAAGGTTTGCAGGCGGTCTTCCTATCGGTTTTTCCGATCAAGGACTTCTCGAATACATCCGAACTGCATTTCGTCAGCTACGAATTCGAACAGCCGAAATATGACGTCGATGAATGCCGCCAGCGCGGCATGACCTACGCGGCCCCGTTGAAGGTGAAGCTGCGTCTTGTCGTATTCGATATCGACGAGGAAACGGCGGCGAAGTCGGTCAAGGACATCAAGGAGCAGGACGTCTATATGGGCGATATTCCGCTCATGACCATGAACGGCACCTTCGTCGTCAATGGCACCGAGCGCGTCATCGTCTCGCAAATGCATCGTTCGCCCGGCGTGTTCTTCGACCACGACAAGGGCAAGACCCATTCGTCCGGCAAGCTCTTGTTCGCCGCGCGCGTGATCCCCTATCGCGGCTCCTGGCTCGACATCGAGTTCGACGCCAAGGATATCGTGTTTGCGCGGATCGACCGCCGCCGCAAGATTCCGGTGACGTCGCTGATGTTCGCGCTCGGCCTCGACGGCGAAGAGATCCTTTCGACGTTCTACAAGAAGATCATGTACAAGCGCGCCAAGGAAGGCTGGCGCGTTCCGTTCGATGCAAACCGGTTCCGCGGCTATTCCACCATCAATGACCTGATCGACGCCGACTCGGGCAAGGTCGTGCTCGAAGCCGGCAAGAAGCTCACCGTTCGCTCGGCCCGGCAGCTGCAGGAAAAAGGCCTCAAGGCGCTCCGGCTGTCGGATGAGGAACTGGTCGGGAACTACCTCGCCGAGGATCTGGTCAATCCGAAAACCGGTGAAATCTACGCGGAAGCCGGCGAGGAAATCACCGAGAAGTCGCTGAAGGGTCTCAATGAGCACGGTTACAAGGAATTGCCGCTGCTCGACATCGACCACGTCAATGTCGGCGCCTATATCCGCAATACGCTGAACGCGGACAAGAACATGACGCGCGAAGACGCGCTGTTCGACATCTACCGTGTGATGCGTCCCGGCGAGCCGCCGACCATCGATTCGGCGCAGAACATGTTCCAGTCGTTGTTTTTCGACAGCGAGCGCTATGACCTGTCCGCGGTCGGCCGCGTCAAGATGAATATGCGCCTTGAACTCGACGCGCCCGACACTCACCGCACGCTGCGCAAGGAAGACATCCTGGCGGTGATCAAGACGCTGGTCGACCTGCGCGACGGCAAGGGCGAGATCGACGACATCGATCACCTCGGCAACCGGCGCGTACGCTCGGTCGGCGAACTGATGGAGAACCAGTATCGCATCGGCCTGTTGCGCATGGAGCGCGCCATCAAGGAGCGCATGTCCAGCGTCGATATCGACACCGTGATGCCGCAGGACCTGATCAACGCCAAGCCGGCGGCTGCCGCCGTGCGCGAATTCTTTGGCTCCTCGCAGCTGTCGCAGTTCATGGACCAGACCAATCCGCTCAGCGAGATCACCCATAAGCGCCGCCTTTCGGCGCTTGGCCCGGGCGGTCTGACGCGCGAGCGTGCCGGCTTCGAAGTCCGCGACGTGCATCCGACCCATTACGGACGCATCTGCCCGATCGAGACGCCGGAAGGTCCGAACATCGGCCTGATCAACTCGCTCGCGACTTTTGCGCGGGTCAACAAATACGGCTTCGTGGAGACGCCTTATCGCAAGGTAAAGGACGGCCGCGTCACCGACGAGGTGATCTATCTCTCGGCGATGGAAGAGGGCCGCTATCACGTCGCGCAGGCCAATCTGGCGCTGGACAACAAGGGCCGCTTCACCGACGACCTCGTGGTCTGCCGCCACGCCGGCGACGTGCTGATGATCACGCCCGACAAGGTCGACTACATGGACGTGTCGCCGAAACAGCTCGTCTCGGTCGCCGCGGCGCTGATTCCGTTCCTTGAGAATGACGACGCCAACCGCGCACTGATGGGCTCGAACATGCAGCGTCAGGCCGTGCCGCTGGTGCGCGCCGAAGCGCCGTTCGTAGGCACCGGCATGGAAGGCGTGGTCGCGCGCGATTCGGGTGCCGCAATCGCGGCGCGCCGCTCGGGCGTGATCGACCAGATCGACGCCACGCGTATCGTAATCCGCGCCACCGAAGATCTCGACCCGACCAAGTCAGGCGTCGATATCTATCGCCTGATGAAGTACCAGCGCTCCAACCAGTCGACCTGCATCAACCAGCGTCCGCTGGTGAAGGTCGGCGACCTCGTGCGCAAGGGCGACATCATTGCCGACGGTCCCTCGACCGATCTCGGCGAACTCGCACTCGGCCGCAACGTGCTGGTCGCGTTCATGCCGTGGAACGGCTACAACTTCGAAGATTCCATCCTGCTCTCCGAGCGGATCGTGAAGGACGATGTTTTCACCTCGATCCATATCGAGGAATTCGAGGTGATGGCCCGCGATACCAAGCTCGGCCCGGAGGAAATCACCCGCGACATTCCGAACGTCTCGGAAGAAGCGCTGAAGAACCTCGACGAAGCCGGCATCGTCTACATCGGCGCCGAAGTCCGCGCCGGCGATATCCTGGTCGGCAAGATCACGCCGAAGGGCGAAAGCCCGATGACGCCGGAAGAAAAGCTGCTGCGCGCCATCTTCGGCGAAAAGGCCTCGGACGTTCGCGACACCTCGCTCCGGGTGCCCCCGGGCGTCCAGGGCACCATCGTGGAGGTGCGGGTGTTCAACCGCCATGGCGTCGACAAGGATGAGCGCGCTCTGGCGATCGAACGGGAAGAGATCGAGCGTCTTGCCAAGGATCGCGACGACGAGCAGGCAATTCTCGACCGTAACGTCTACGGCCGCCTCGCGGAGCTTCTGGAAAACCGCCAGGGCATCGCCGGTCCGAAGGGATTCAAGAAGGACACCAAGATCACGCGCGCAGTGCTCGACGAGCATCCGCGGTCGCAGTGGTGGATGTTCGCCTCGCCCAACGACAAGCTGATGACCGAAATCGAAGCCATGCGGAAGCAGTACGATGAATCGAAGAAGGGCCTTGAACAGCGCTTCCTCGATAAGGTCGAAAAGCTACAGCGCGGCGACGAGTTGCCGCCCGGTGTGATGAAGATGGTGAAGGTCTTCGTCGCGGTGAAGCGCAAGATTCAGCCTGGCGACAAGATGGCGGGCCGTCACGGCAACAAGGGCGTGGTGTCCAAGATCGTTCCGGTCGAAGACATGCCGTTCCTTGAAGACGGGACTCATGCCGACATCGTGCTCAATCCGCTGGGCGTGCCGAGCCGGATGAACGTCGGCCAGATTCTGGAAACGCATCTTGGCTGGGCTTGCGCGGGTCTCGGCAAGCGGATCGGGCAGGCGGTGGACGCCTACCTTGCGAATGCCAAGCAGGACACCAGGCCGCTGAAGGAAACCTTGAAGAAGATTTACGGCGACGACGAGACCATCAAGTCGCTCAACGATACCGAACTGATGGAACTCGGCGGCAACCTTCGGCACGGCGTGCCCATTGCAACGCCGGTGTTCGACGGCGCCAAGGAAGCCGACATCGAGCAGATGCTCGAGTTGGCTGGCATGGACAAGTCGGGCCAGTCGACCGTTTACGACGGCCGCACCGGCGACGCCTTCGATCGCAAGGTGACGGTTGGGTATATCTACATGCTCAAGCTGCACCATTTGGTGGATGACAAGATCCACGCGCGTTCGATCGGCCCGTACTCGCTCGTCACCCAGCAGCCGCTGGGCGGCAAGGCGCAGTTCGGCGGGCAGCGTTTCGGCGAAATGGAAGTGTGGGCACTCGAGGCTTACGGCGCGGCATACACCTTGCAGGAAATGCTGACCGTGAAGTCGGACGATGTGGCCGGCCGTACCAAGGTGTACGAGGCCATTGTGCGCGGCGACGACACGTTCGAAGCCGGCATCCCGGAATCGTTCAACGTGCTGGTCAAGGAAATGCGTTCGCTGGGCCTCAACGTCGATCTGCACAATTCGAAGATCGGCGGCACGACATCCGAGGCGGCCGAGTAGCAGTAGCGGTCAACAACGTCATGGCCGGGCTTAAGCGCGAAGCGCGTCTTCGCACGGATGTCCCGGCCATCCACCTCTTCGCTGCGTTTCCGGCTTGAAGACGTGGATGCCCGGGGCAAGCCCGGGCAAGACGACTACGGAATTTCTTAAAGCCGCCAAGCGGCTAAGGAGAAGACCATGAACCAAGAAATTATGAATCTTTTCAACCCGACGACGCCGGCTCAGGTCTTCGACCAGATTCGGATTTCCATCGCGTCGCCCGAGAAGATTCTGTCGTGGTCCTACGGCGAAATCAAGAAGCCGGAGACCATCAACTACCGCACCTTCAAGCCGGAGCGCGACGGCCTGTTCTGCGCGCGCATTTTCGGGCCGATCAAGGACTACGAGTGCCTGTGCGGCAAGTACAAGCGCATGAAGTACAAGGGCATCATCTGTGAGAAGTGCTCGGTCGAAGTCACGCTGTCGCGGGTTCGCCGCGAGCGCATGGGCCATATCGAACTGGCTGCCCCGGTCGCGCACATCTGGTTCCTGAAGTCGCTGCCGTCGCGCATCGGCCTGTTGCTCGACATGACGCTGAAGGATCTCGAGCGGATCCTGTACTTCGAATACTACGTCGTGCTCGAGCCGGGCCTCACCGCGCTGAAGGATCGTCAGCTGCTGTCCGAGGAGGAATATCTCCGCGCCCAGGACGAATACGGCCAGGACTCGTTTACGGCCATGATCGGCGCGGAAGCCATCCGCGAACTGCTGAAGGGACTCGAACTCGAAAAGCTCGAGACGCAGCTGCGTGCCGAGATGCACGAAACCGAATCCGACATCAAGCACAAGAAACTTGCCAAGCGCCTGAAGATCGTGGAGGCGTTCCGCTTCTCCGGCAACAAGCCGGAGTGGATGATCCTCACGGTCGTGCCGGTGATCCCGCCGGACCTGCGCCCGCTGGTGCCGCTTGACGGCGGCCGCTTTGCCACGTCCGATCTCAACGACCTCTACCGCCGCGTCATCAATCGCAATAATCGGTTGAAGCGGCTGATGGAGCTGCGCGCGCCCGACATCATCATCCGCAATGAAAAGCGCATGCTGCAGGAGGCTGTCGACGCCTTGTTCGACAATGGCCGCCGCGGCCGGGTCATCACCGGCGCCAACAAGCGTCCGTTGAAGTCGCTCGCCGACATGTTGAAGGGTAAGCAGGGCCGCTTCCGCCAGAACCTGCTCGGCAAGCGCGTCGATTATTCCGGCCGCTCGGTCATCGTGGTCGGTCCCGAATTGCGGCTGCATCAATGCGGCCTGCCCAAGAAGATGGCGCTCGAACTGTTCAAGCCCTTCATCTATTCGCGGCTCGATGCCAAAGGTCTGTCCACCACGGTGAAGCAGGCGAAGAAGCTGGTTGAAAAGGAGCGTCCGGAGGTCTGGGACATCCTCGATGAAGTCATCCGCGAGCACCCCGTGCTGTTGAACCGTGCGCCGACGCTGCATCGCCTGGGCATCCAGGCATTCGAGCCGGTGCTGATCGAAGGCAAGGCGATCCAACTGCACCCGCTGGTGTGCGCGGCGTTCAACGCCGACTTCGACGGCGACCAGATGGCCGTACACGTTCCGCTGTCGCTGGAAGCGCAGCTGGAAGCGCGCGTGCTGATGATGTCGACCAACAATATCCTGCATCCGGCGAACGGTCAGCCGATCATCGTGCCCTCGCAGGATATCGTGCTCGGCCTTTATTATCTATCGGTGCTGCGCGAAGGGCTGCCCGGGGAGGGCAAGCTCTATGGCGAGATGTCCGAGATCGAGCATGCCCTGCACTCCAAGGTGATCCATCTTCACACCAAGATCAAATATCGCTGGCAGGGCGTCGATGAAAACAACATGCCGGTCAGCCGCTGGTACGAAACCACGGCCGGCCGCGCCATGCTCGGTCAGGTGCTTCCAAAGTCGCCAAGGATGCCGTTCGACGTCATCAACAAGCTGATGACCAAGAAGGAAATCTCCGGCGTTATCGACCAGGTCTACCGCCACTGCGGCCAGAAGGAGACGGTAATCTTCTGCGACCGTATCATGGCGCTGGGTTTCTATAACGCGTTCAAGGCCGGCATCTCGTTCGGCAAGGACGACATGGTCGTGCCGGCTTCGAAGTGGAAGATCGTCGACACTACCCGTACGCTGGCAAAGGATTTCGAGCAGCAGTACAACGACGGCCTGATCACGCACGGCGAGAAGTACAACAAGGTTGTCGATGCCTGGTCCAAGGCGACGGAAGAAATCGCCAAGGAGATGATGAAGGAAATCTCTGCCGTTAAAAAGAACCCGAAGGGCGGCGAGGCCCAGATCAATTCGATCTACATGATGGCGCATTCGGGCGCGCGCGGTTCGCCGGCGCAGATGCGTCAGCTCGCCGGCATGCGCGGTCTGATGGCCAAGCCGTCGGGTGAGATCATCGAAACGCCGATCATTTCCAACTTCAAGGAAGGCCTGTCGGTGCTCGAATACTTCAACTCGACCCACGGCGCCCGCAAGGGTCTCGCGGACACCGCGTTGAAGACCGCGAATTCCGGCTACCTGACGCGCCGTCTGGTCGACGTGGCGCAGGACTGCATCATCACCCAGGACGATTGCGGCACCAAGCTCGGCATCAAGATGCGCGCCATCATCGATGCCGGCACCGTGGTCGCTTCGCTGAGTTCCCGTATTCTCGGGCGCACCGCGGGCGAGGACTTGCGCGACCCCGCGACCAACAAGGTCGTGGTCAAGCGCGGCACGCTGATGGAAGAGAGTCATGTCGACGCCATCCAGCAGGCCGGTATTCAGGAAGTGAAGATCCGCTCCGCGCTGACTTGCGAGCTCGTCAACGGCATCTGCGGCAAGTGCTATGGCCGCGATCTTGCGCGCGGCACGCCAGTCAACCACGGTGAAGCGGTCGGCGTCATCGCGGCGCAATCGATCGGTGAGCCGGGTACCCAGTTGACGATGCGTACCTTCCACATTGGCGGTGCGGCACAGATCAACGAGCAGTCGGTGATCGAGTCGAATTTCGACGGCAAGATCACGATCAAGAACAAGGCTATCGCCAAGAACGGCGAAAATCATCTGGTCGCGATGGTGCGCAACATGGTGGTTGCCATCACCGACGCCGACGGTACCGAACGTGCAACGCATCGTATCCAATACGGCGCGCGCATGCATGTCGACGAAGGCGACATGGTCAAGCGCGGCCAGCGCATCGCCGAATGGGATCCGTACACTCGGCCCGTTCTTACCGAAGTCGAGGGCACCATCGGGTTCGAGGATCTGGTGGAAGGTCAGTCGATCTCGGAGACGCTCGACGAATCAACCGGCATCGCCAAGCGCATCGTCATCGATTGGCGCTCGTCGCGGGGCGGCGCGGACTTGCGTCCGGCTATCGTCATCAAGGGCATGGACGGAAAGATTCTCAAGCTCGCGCGGGGCGGCGAGGCCCGCTACATGCTGTCGGTCGACGCCATTCTGTCGGTCGACGTCGGCGCCAAGGTGAAGACCGGCGACATTCTCGCGCGTATCTCCACGGAAAGCGCAAAGACCCGCGACATCACCGGCGGTCTGCCGCGGGTCGCGGAACTGTTCGAGGCCCGCAAGCCGAAGGACGCCGCCATCATCGCGGAAATCGCCGGCACCATCCGGTTCGGCCGCGATTACAAGAACAAGCGCCGCATCTCGATCGAGCCGATGGACAAGAATGAGGAGACACGCGAATACCTCATTCCGAAGGGCAAGCACATCCATCTGCAGGATGGCGACATCGTCGAGAAGGGCGACTTCATCGTCGAAGGCAACCCCGCGCCGCACGACATTCTGGCGATCAAAGGCATCGAGGAACTCGCGGCCTATCTGGTCAACGAAATCCAGGAGGTCTACCGGTTGCAGGGCGTGCTGATCAACGACAAGCACATCGAAGTGATCGTGCGTCAGATGCTGCAGAAGGTGGAGATCACCGACCAGGGTGACACCGACATGATCTCGGGTGAACAGATCGACAAGATCGAGTTCGACCAGATCAATGCCAAGGCCAAGGAAGAGGGCAAGAAGATCGCTACGGGAACGCCGGTGCTGCTCGGCATCACCAAGGCGAGCCTGCAGACCCGCTCGTTCTTCTCCGCGGCCTCGTTCCAGGAAACCACCCGCGTGCTCACCGAAGCCGCCGTCAACGGCAAGGTGGATCCGCTCGAAGGCCTCAAGGAAAACGTCATTGTCGGCCGGCTGATCCCGGCGGGCACCGGCGCATCGATGGCCAAAATCCGCGAAGTCGCCGTCAAGCGCGACAAGCTGATTCTCGACGAGCGCGAAAAACAGGCAACAATCGTTCCTGCCGCACCGGAAGTCGAACCTCTGGCGCTGCCGCCCGCTGAATAAGCCCAGCGGATGCACGATGTTATGAAAGGCCGGCTTATGCCGGCCTTTTTTGCGGTTTTCTTTGATGCTGCGGCGCACGAACCTGCTTTGTTCATCTTTCCTTCAGGGTGAAAAGCGCTTTTGCTAGGGTGGCTTAGACCGCATGCCGGCGGATGCGGCGCAACGGCAGGCGACGGAAGAAACGATGCTCGATCTTGCAATTGTTGGCGGCGGTCCCGGCGGTCTGATGAGCGCCTGGTATCTGAAAAAGAAGCTGGGCGAGCTCTGCCGCGTCACCATCTATGAAGCGACCGACCGCGTCGGTGGCAAGATACTTACGCGTAAATTCGATTCCGCACCGGCAATGTACGAAGCCGGCGTCGCCGAAATCTACGACTACTCGATGACCGGCCCGGACCCCTTACGCGAACTGATCCAGCATTTCGGCCTGCAGACCATTCCCATGGACGCCGAGCAGGTGCAGCTCGACGGCGAATTGCTGAACGACGTGCCGGGCATGCGCCGAAAATACGGGGCGAAAACCGCCGACGCGATCGAGGCGTTCCGCAAGCTTTGCACCAATATGGTTACTCCTGTCGAGTATTATGAAGGCGTCGGCGCGCATGACAACGAACATCCCTGGGCCTCGATGACGTGCGAGGAACTGCTCGACAGGCATGTCGATGATCCCACCGCCAAGCGTTTTTTAAAAGTGATGGCGCGCTCCGATTTGGCGACCGAAAGCCACAATACCAACGGCCTGAATGCGCTGAAGAACTTCGTCATGGACGTCGACGGCTATATCGGCCTGTATTCGATCCAGAACGGCAACGAGCAATTGATCGGCTGCCTGCAGTCCGAAGTCGACGCGGACATCCAGCTCAATCATCGCGTCCTCAAGGTCGGCAAGACGCCGACGGGCCGCTATCAGCTCGACATGATGAACGGCAAGGGGCCGGAAACCCGGGAGTTCGATCTGGTGCTGATGTGCCTGCCGCACTCCTGGTTAGCAACGATGCGATGGGGCGGCGAGCAATTGCGCAAGTCGATGGTCAAGCACGTGGCTTACTTCGATCGTCCGGCGCATTATCTTCGGGTTTCGATCCTGTTCGATACGCCGTTCTGGGGCGAGAAAATTCCCGGTGCATGGTTCATGTCCGAGGCGTTCGGCGGCTGCTGCGTCTACAATGAGGGCGCGCGTCACGATGTCGGCAGGCATGGCGTGCTGAATTGGCTGATCGCCGGCTCCGACGCGCTGGCGTTCGCTAATCTGAGCGATGAACAGCTGATCGACGCTGCGATGAAGTCGCTGCCGGCGTCGCTCGGAAATGCCCGCGCGCACTTCGTCGAGGGCAAGACGCACCGTTGGCTATCGTCAGTGAATGCGATCCCGGGCGGCTTGCCGGTACGCGACGTAATGACCAATCATCGGCCCGATCCGAAGCAGCATCCCGGCCTGGTCGTTGTTGGCGATTATCTGTTTGACTCCACCCTCAACGGGTTGCTCGATTCCTCCGATGCCGCAACCGACATCATTCTTACCGAGATGATCAAGCTGCGCCATGCGCGCCGCGAGGACGGCGTTGCGATTTCCGACAAGATTGACCGCGATTATTTCGAGAATTATCGCGGGCTGGGGCCCTATAGCGAGGTCTGGAGCAGGTTCACCGATCCAGCCTACCTGACGGACCTGATCAAAATCGTCTGGAACAGGGCCAAGGGTTACAAGCTGCTAGTGGCCGGATCGGCGAGCGGCGAGTTGGTCGGAGCGCTGCGCGAGCGCGGCATCGATGCGTGGGGAATCGAGAACAACCGGGCGATCCACGCGAAGACGCCGAAAGCGCTGAGAAAATTCAACAAGCTCGGATCGATCGTCGGCATGCCGTTCAAGGACGGCGAGTTTGACTTCGTGTTCGAAACCAGCCTCTGTCACGTCTCCGAAAAACAAGTTTCCCGCGCCGTTCGCGAATTGAACCGCGTGGTGAGAAACGGCCTGCTGTTCGGATCGGTCACCTCGGATATGGCGCCGGCGTTGATCGATCGTTACGACCTGTTGCGCGGGGTGAGGAAGCTCGGCACCTGGTGGGAGTGGTCGGAGCTGTTTTTCGGCAACGGATTCGACTTGTCGATGCACCGACGCGATTGCACCGACGCAGTTTGGGCGGCTACACTGGCTGCGAACAAGGGCCCCGGCCAGTGGTATGCGGACTCCGACAGCCTGCGTTACTCGTTCTTTGACAAGGTCGCCGCCGACGACTAACCAATGCAGTCAATTTACGGTCATGCCGGCCGTGAGCACCGGTTCGTTTCATGGCGCCGAAGCCTCCATCGTCGGATAATCCGGATTCCGCTGCGGCTGATCCCGCCGCGCCGGAACTCGAGCAAAAGCTCGCGGCAGCCGCCGGCGTTGCGGCCTCGCTTCATATCACCGACGGCAAGCCGACGGCACCGGTTCCGTCCGAGGAGGACGAGGAACTGGATATCGACGACGAGGATAATGAAGAAGACCTCGTCGTCTTTACCGCGAAGGAAGCCGCGGGAGCGCTCGGGACGGTCTATGCATTCGTCAAGCCGTTCCTGAAGAATTACAAGAAAATGCTGGCGTTCGTCGGCATCGGCGTTGTCGTCGAAACCCTGTTTAACGTCATCATGCCGTTGAGCCTCAAATTCCTGATCGACGACGCTCTCGGCGAGGAAGATTTTCAGGCGCTTTATACAATTCTGGGCGTGCTGGCCGTGACCGGTATTTTCACCTCGATCGTCGCGGTCTGGTACGAACGCTGGGATGCAAGGCTGGCCGCGTGTGTTATTTCGGACGTGCGATCGCGGCTGTTCGAGCATGTCCAGAATTTGCCTTCGGCTTATTTTGCGCGCACCAAACGCGGCGAAATCCTGTCGCGGTTTTCCATCGATCTGTCGGCGTTCGAAGGATCGATCAAGAGTTTTGCGAATAGCGCCGCGCTTCCGTTTCTGGAACTAATTGCCGGCATCGTTCTGATGCTGTTCCTGAACTGGCAGCTCGCCGCCGTGGCGCTGCTGGTGTTTCCGATCACGCTGATCGGACCGCGTATTCTGACACCGAAGGCGGTGCAGGCGAATTACGAACAGAAACTCAACGAATCGGCGCTGCTCGGCATGGTGCAGGAAAACGTCGCCGCGCAGGCGGTGGTCAAGGCCTTCAGCCTGCAGCGCCGGACGTTCGGCTGGTTCACGCTGCGCAACAACGACGTGCGCCATAAAACCGCTTCTGCCGTGTTTTTATCGACGATGGTGGAGCGTTCCGTCACGATTTCCGTGCTGTTGCTGCATCTCGTGGTGCTGGCGATCGGCGCCTATCTCGCGACCAAGGGCCAGATCACCATCGGGACTTTCGTGACCTTCGAGAGCGCGTTCTGGGAAGTGTCGTATAATATCGCACATTTGATGCATTTCATTCCGGTATCGATCCAGTCCGCCGCCGCGGTTCGCCACATGCAGGAGCTGCTGGATGAACCGACCCGCGGCGCCGATCGGGCCGGCGCGCCCGATCTGCCGCGCATCACCAACGATATCACCTTCGACCGTGTCACCTTCCGGTATGAAGGTAGCCAGACTCCGGTTCTCGACAATCTCAGTCTCAAGCTCAATGTCGGAAGAACCATCGCCATCGTCGGTCCCAGCGGCTCCGGCAAGAGCACGCTGCTCAACCTCATTCTGCGGCTCTACGTGCCGGATGAGGGACGTATCACCATCGATGGGGTCGATATCCGCAAGGTAACCCGCGAATCGCTGCGCAGCAGCATGGCGGTGGTGTTCCAGGAAAACATGCTGTTCAACATGTCGATCCGGGAAAACATCCGTCTCGGCAAGGAGGGAGCTAGCGACGAGGAGGTCGAGCAGGCGGCGCGCAAGGCGGAGATCCACCGCTATATCATGAGCCTGCCGCAGAAGTACGACACGCCGGTGGGCGAGCGCGGGGATACCCTGTCGGGCGGGCAGCGTCAGCGCATCGCAATAGCGCGCGCCATCGTTCGCAATCCCTCGGTGCTGTTGCTGGACGAAGCGACCTCGGCGCTGGACCAGACCACCGAAGCGGCGATCAATAAGACGCTGCTAAAGCTAGCCAAGGGCCGCACCATGATTTTCTCCACCCACCGTCTCACATCGGTGGTCGACATGGACGAGATTATCGTCATCAGCGGCGGCAGGGCGATCGAGCGCGGTTCGCATGCAAGGCTGCTTGCCGCCAACGGGATTTATCGGAGACTCTGGGACGATCAGGGTGTTCAAATGCATGCGCCCGCTGCTGGGGATGACGACGATGATGACGATGACGACGACGATTGAGGTCGAACCGGGGCGTTCGCTACAGCCCGTGGTGAGAGAAAATTAACGCCAACTTTAACGAATTGCAGGTCACCTGAAGAAATTAGCTGCCAAGGTTTGCCGTGATGATAGATTTCATCTCGCGGATGCAGCTCGATGGCCGAGCGACGGTTTCCAAACTGGAGGTGTGGGTTCGATTCCCTCCGTCCGCTCCAACCGGCTTTACGCGAGCCCTTCCTGCGATGGCTGTGCCGCTCCGCCATTTCGATCCCTCGATCCGATTGTGAGCCGATTGCGCAGCCGCCGCAACGCGCCCCTGCTGAAGCCCACGATGAACCGGGCCCAGCGCCGGGCTCGCCAGGAAATGCCGTCGTCCAACGTCACCGAACGGAAGCTGTAGGCTTTCGCGGCTGACCAGGCGTCACAGGCCGTCTTGACCGGATCATCGTAAAACGCCGCGATTTTGAGTTCGTCCATGCCCTCGGTAGCGAGCCAGTTCGGGATGTAGACGTTGCAGAGCCGTTCGACGTCCGTGAACACCTTGTCGGTGCCGGTTCCGGTGACAGGGCAGGAGGTAGCGAAAGCGTCGCCCACCAGAACGACGCCGGCTTGGTAATAGCCCGTGCTGACACAGAGGTCAGCCGGCCGAATCTTGATGTCTCCCGTGATTTTGAAATTCCCTGTGAGCTTGCGCAGCCTCGGCAACGACGCATTCAGCGTTTCTTCGGGCACTCGTCGCATCTGCCGAAGCCATGGATCGTCAATCTCACGATAGACGAACAGATTGGCCCGCATGGTATTGCCGACGGGAAACAGCGTGAGATAAGGGATCCGGTCGCTCGACCGTTCGGAAAAATAAGTGAGCGCGGAAAACTCGAAGGCCGGGCGGCCGATCGGCGCCATATCGAATCCAAGCGAGATAGAGTGGCAGGCGCTGGCGACCTTGCGTTCGATGCGAAGCGTCTGACGCAATCCAACATTCAATCCATTGGCCAGCACGACCAGGCGTGCGGAAATTTCGTCGCCATCCGACAGCGTGAGTTTCTGACGCTCCGAGCTTGTCTTGATCGCCGTGACCTTGGCATGAACCGTTGCGACCTCGTGTGGAATTTCAGCCCGGATTGCGTTGACAAGGGCATCGTACATGATGCCGAACTGCTGGCTGGGCTTCTTTTCGAGCAGAACACCGAAGCGCGCGATCCAGTTTTCCCCGTCATGGGTGGCGGATCGAAGCACGGCTTCGGCGAGGCCGGTCTTGCGAAAGCGTTCGAGCTGCTGTTGGCCGCTGAGCTTCTCGACGCGGAAGTCGGGCCGGTAGACGGGATGCGGATCAATCAGGATCGCCGGAATGCCCGCGCGCCCCAGCATTGCCGCAGCGGTCGAGCCGGCAAGACCTCCGCCGACGATCGCAATGTCCGTGTACCGCATAGGCCTGTCTTCGCTTTGCAGCGCTATCATTGCGCCCGAAAAGGCAAACAAATCCTTAGTTTGTCGCCTAGCTTGAGCAGGGGCGTGAAACCGCGGCTCGCGGCAATCGAGCCCGCGATTTTCGCGCTGGTCCGCCCGTTCCGCGAATTCCGCACTTCGTTAAATATACCCGGGTGTTATTAGGATTCGCGGCCCTTTCCCAAAGGCTCCTGGTCGCGCGATTCTCGCAGGCCGGGGCGGATCGCCGACTCACGAAGGCGGGACTTTCACCCTCAGAGCAACAGCCTCGCGAGCCGGGTCGCGATGACAAGGTTTGGCGACCAGATACATCGTTCGACCGTTGTTTTCGTTGATGTTAAACGCGCTTCCGCCGCGGTGGGTTTGGCCTTGACTTGGCCAATCATGGTGGATAAAACCCGCGCACTTAACGACAGGCGGTGAGCGTCGCCAGAGTCGGAACGGATCACCCTCAAAATCTCTCGGGATTGAGACGGGCACCAACCTCGACAAATGCCGCTCAAACGCTGTCGATCAAAGTCAGGCAATGCCAGGACGATTTTCGTTCTCTTGAGCAAGTTCTCTCGAGATTGATTTCGGATGCATGACCTCGATGCGGGCTGGGCGGCACATGCTGGCCGGCGGGAATCGCGGTCCTCTGTGCGTCGAAGCGCTTCCGCTCAGCAACGAGCGGTTGGCGCGATTTCGCTTTGCGCGGGTTTAATTCGCGCAATGCGGCCGATGGGACAAGGTGGGTCCCGAACGAATTTGCGGAGCCGTCCAGGTTTCGCGCGAGCAAGGGTGAACGATGCCGACGATCAACCAGCTGATCGCAAGTCCGCGCTTAGTACAGAAGTCGCGCAAGAAGGTGCCGGCGTTGCAGCAGTCGCCGCAGAAGCGCGGCGTTTGCACGCGCGTCTACACCACGACTCCAAAGAAGCCGAATTCGGCGCTTCGTAAGGTCGCCAAGGTGCGTTTGACCAACGGCTTTGAAGTCATCGGCTATATTCCCGGCGAAGGCCACAACCTTCAGGAACACTCCGTGGTCATGATCCGCGGCGGCCGCGTCAAGGATTTGCCCGGCGTGCGCTACCACATTCTTCGCGGCGTCCTCGATACCCAGGGCGTCAAGAACCGTAAGCAGCGCCGTTCGAAGTACGGCGCGAAGCGTCCGAAATAAGTTGCTGCTGTCATCGCCGGGCTTGACCCGGCGATCTATCCTCTTCGCAAGGAGATGGATGCCCGGGCGAAGTCCGGGCATGGAGAAAAAGGAAAGACGTGGATGGCCGAGACGACCCGGCCATGACGAAGGAAGAGAAGAGATGTCTCGCCGCCATTCTGCTGAAAAGCGCGAAGTGCTTCCGGATCCGAAGTTCGGAAACATTATCATTACGAAGTTCATGAACTCGGTGATGTACGCCGGGAAGAAATCGGTTGCCGAAGGCATCGTCTACGGCGCGCTCGGCATGATCGAAACCAAGACCAAGCAGAGCCCGTTGCCGATCTTCGAGCAGGCGCTCGAGAACGTGATGCCGACCATCGAGGTACGCTCGCGCCGCGTCGGCGGCGCTACCTACCAAGTTCCGGTGGAAGTCCGCAACGTCCGACGCCAAGCGTTGGGCATTCGCTGGATCATCACTGCGGCGCGCGACCGCAACGAAAAGACGATGACGGAGCGGCTCTCGGCCGAACTGCTCGACGCCTCGAATGGCAGGGGAAACGCCGTTAAGAAGCGCGAAGACGTGCACCGGATGGCGGAAGCCAACCGCGCCTTCTCGCACTATCGCTGGTAACGGCGAAGCAACGGAATTTAAGGATCATTCAATGCCACGCGTTCATGCCATAGAGGATTACCGCAACTTCGGTATCATGGCGCATATCGATGCCGGTAAGACCACCACCACCGAGCGTATTCTTTACTACACGGGCAAGAGCCACAAGATCGGCGAAGTGCACGAAGGTGCCGCGACGATGGACTGGATGGAGCAGGAGCAGGAGCGCGGCATCACCATCACGTCGGCCGCGACCACCGCGTTCTGGAACGGCAAGCGCCTCAACATCATCGATACCCCCGGCCACGTCGATTTCACCATCGAAGTCGAGCGTTCGCTGCGCGTGCTCGACGGCGCGGTATGCGTGCTCGATTCCAACCAGGGCGTTGAGCCGCAGACCGAGACCGTCTGGCGTCAAGGCGACAAATACAAAGTTCCGCGTATCGTCTTCGCCAACAAGATGGACAAGACCGGCGCCGATTTCTACAAATGCCTGCAGGACATCATCGACCGTCTTGGCGCCAAGCCGATCGCGATCCAGCTCCCCATTGGCTCGGAAAATAATTTCAAGGGCCTGATCGATCTCGTCCGCATGAAGGGCGTGGTCTGGGAAGACGAGGCGCTAGGCGCCAATTTCAGGGACATCGACATTCCAGAGGATATGGTCGAGAAGGCCAAGGAATATCGTGAGAAGATGCTGGAAGCCGCCGTCGAACTCGACGACGAAGTATTGTCCGCCTACCTCGATGGCAATGAGCCCGACGAAGCCACGCTGAAGCGCATGATCCGCAAGGCGGTGCTGACCGGCGCGTTCTTTCCTGTGCTGTGCGGCTCGGCCTTCAAGAACAAGGGCGTGCAGCCGCTGCTCGACGCGGTGGTGGACTACCTGCCGTCGCCGGTCGACGTGCCCGCCATCAAGGGCGTCGATGAGGACGGCAACGAAGTCGTTCGGTTGCCGAACGACAAGGAGCCGCTGGCGCTGCTCGCGTTCAAGATCATGGACGATCCGTTTGTCGGCACTATCACCTTCTGCCGTATTTATTCAGGCACGCTGCTTTCCGGCACCGGCGTCGTCAATTCGACGCGCGACCGCAAGGAGCGCATCGGCCGCATGCTGCTCATGCATGCGAACAACCGCGAAGACATCAAGGAAGCCTACGCCGGCGATATCGTCGCACTGGCTGGCCTGAAGGAAGCGCGCACCGGTGACACGCTGTGCGATGCCAACAAGCCGGTAATTCTCGAAAAGATGGAATTTCCGGAACCCGTCATCGAAATCGCGATCGAGCCGAAGTCAAAAGCCGACCAGGAAAAGCTCGGCGTCGCATTGGCCAAACTCGCCGCGGAGGATCCGTCGTTCCGGGTGTCGACGGACCTCGAGTCCGGCCAGACCATCCTGAAGGGCATGGGCGAACTTCATCTCGACATCAAGGTCGACATTCTGCGCCGCACCTACAAAGTCGATGCCAATATCGGCGCGCCCCAGGTGGCGTTCCGCGAGCGCGTTACCAGGCGCGTGGAACACAGCCACGTTCACAAGAAGCAAACCGGCGGTACCGGTCAGTTTGCGGCTGTGACGCTGATCGTCGAACCCAACGAGCCCGGAAAAGGTTACGAGTTCGAGTCCAAGATCGTCGGCGGCACGGTGCCGAAAGAATACATCCCGGGAGTCGAGAAGGGCATCGAGTCAGTGCTGGGTGCGGGCGTGGTCGCCGGCTTTCCGGTGGTGGACGTCAAGGTGCAGCTCATCGATGGCAAGTATCATGACGTCGACTCCTCGGCGCTGGCCTTCGAAATTGCGACGCGAGCCTGTTTCCGCGAAGCGTTAACGAAGGGCAAATCCGTGCTGCTCGAGCCGATCATGAAGGTCGAGGTGGTGACCCCGGAAGACTACACGGGTTCCGTCATCGGCGATCTGAATTCGCGGCGCGGCCAGATCCAAGGTCAGGATATGCGCGGTAATGCCAACGTCATCAACGCGATGGTGCCGCTCATGAATATGTTCGGTTACGTGAATAACCTTCGCTCGATGAGCCAGGGCCGCGCGACCTTTACCATGCAGTTCGACCACTACGCGGAAGCGCCGGCAAACGTGTCGGCGGAAGTCCAGAAGAAGTTTGCCTGATTGTCGTTGGCGACAGTTAACGACTGAACGGAGAGTCAAATGGCCAAAGCAAAGTTTGAACGTACCAAGCCGCATTGCAACATCGGGACGATTGGTCATGTTGACCACGGCAAGACGTCGCTGACGGCGGCGATCACCAAGGTATTGGCGGAAACCGGCGGTGCGACGTTCACGGCCTATGACCAGATCGACAAGGCGCCGGAGGAGAAGGCGCGGGGGATCACGATTTCGACGGCGCATGTCGAATACGAGACCGCGAACCGTCACTATGCGCATGTCGACTGCCCGGGGCATGCCGACTATGTCAAGAACATGATCACGGGAGCGGCGCAGATGGACGGCGCGATCCTGGTGGTGTCGGCGGCCGACGGCCCGATGCCGCAGACCCGCGAGCACATCCTGCTGGCGCGCCAGGTCGGCGTTCCGGCGCTGGTGGTGTACCTGAACAAGTGCGACATGGTGGACGATCCGGAGCTGCTGGAACTGGTGGAGATGGAAGTCCGCGAACTGTTGTCGAAGTACGAATTTCCTGGCGACGACATTCCGATCGTGAAGGGTTCGGCGCTGGCGGCGCTGGAAAGCAAGGACCCGAAGCTCGGCCATGATTCGATCCTGGAGCTGATGAAGGCGGTTGACGCCTACATTCCGCAGCCGGAGCGTCCGATCGACCAGCCGTTCCTGATGCCGGTGGAAGACGTGTTCTCGATTTCGGGCCGCGGCACGGTGGTGACGGGGCGGGTGGAGCGCGGCGTGGTCAAGGTCGGCGAGGAAATCGAGATCGTGGGGCTGCGCGACACCCAGAAGACCATCGTCACCGGGGTGGAGATGTTCCGCAAGCTCTTGGACCAGGGCCAGGCCGGCGACAACATCGGCGCGCTTCTTCGCGGCACCAAGCGCGAGGAAGTGGAACGCGGCCAGGTGCTGGCCAAGCCGGGTTCGGTCAAGCCGCACACCAAGTTCAAGGCCGAGGCCTACATCCTGACCAAGGAGGAGGGCGGCCGCCACACCCCGTTCTTCACCAACTACCGTCCGCAGTTCTACTTCCGCACCACCGACGTGACCGGGGTGGTGCACCTGCCGGAAGGCACCGAGATGGTGATGCCGGGCGACAACATCGCCATGGAAGTGCACCTGATCGTGCCGATCGCGATGGAAGAGAAGCTCCGCTTCGCCATCCGCGAAGGCGGCCGCACCGTCGGCGCCGGCGTGGTGGCCAGCATTATCGAGTAACAGACTATCCGTCGGCATGCCCGGGCTTGACCCGGGCATCCATCTTCTTCGCAAGATCGATGGATTGCCGGGTCAAGCCCGGCAATGACGAACAGAAGAGCCAACAGAGATCGACACAATGAACGGCCAGAATATTCGCATTCGCCTCAAGGCGTTCGACCATCGAATTCTCGACTCGTCGACGCGTGAGATCGTGAACACCGCGAAGCGGACCGGTGCGCAGGTTCGCGGGCCGATTCCGCTGCCGACGCGTATCGAGAAGTTCACCGTCAACCGTTCGCCGCACGTCGACAAGAAGAGCCGCGAGCAATTCGAGATGCGCACGCACAAGCGCCTGCTCGACATTGTCGATCCGACACCGCAGACCGTCGATGCCTTGATGAAGCTTGACTTGGCCGCCGGTGTCGACGTCGAAATCAAGCTCTAGATTTTAGCCAGTCCGCATTAGCCGGACGACAGGAACAGGAAGCACGCCGATGCGCTCCGGAGTGATCGCACAAAAGGTCGGGATGACGCGGGTCTTTACGGAGGCCGGTGAGCATATCCCTGTGACCGTGCTCAAGCTCGGCAATTGCCAGGTGTTGGGTCACCGTACCAGCGAGAAGAACGGCTACATCGCGCTGCAGCTCGGCTCGGGCACGCGCAAGACCGTCTATCTGCCCAAGGCGGAACGCGGCCAGTTCGCCAAAGCCTCGGTCGAGCCGAAGCGCAAGGTCACCGAATTCCGGGTTTCGGAAGACGCGCTAATCCCGGTCGGCGCCGAAATTCAGGCGGACCATTTCGTGGTCGGCCAGTTTGTCGATGTCACCGGCACGTCGGTCGGCAAGGGCTTTGCGGGCGGCATCAAACGCTGGAATTTCGGCGGCTTGCGCGCCACCCACGGTGTCTCGGTATCGCATCGCTCGATCGGTTCAACCGGCGGACGGCAGGATCCCGGCAAGACCTTCAAGAACAAGAAGATGCCCGGGCACATGGGCGTCGATCGCATCACCACGCTCAATCTGCGCGTGGTGCAGACCGACGTCGCGCGTGGTCTGATCCTGGTCGAGGGCGCCGTTCCCGGCTCCAAGGGCGGCTGGATCGCAGTGCGCGATGCGGTGAAGAGAGCGTTGCCGAAAGACGCACCGAAGCCCGGCAAGTTCAAGCTCGCCAATGGCGGTACGGAGGCTGCCGCTCCCGCGGAAGCGCCGGCTGCCGGGCAGGAGGGCGTGTGAGATGAAATTGAATATCACCACGCTTGAGGGCAAGGATGCCGGCTCGGTCGAGCTATCGGATGCCATCTTCGGCCTGGAGCCGCGCAAGGATCTGATCCAGCGTTGCGTCAACTGGCAGCTCGCCAAGCGTCAGGCCGGCACCCACAAGACGCAAGGTCGCGCGGACGTCTGGCGCACCGGCAAGAAAATGTACAAGCAGAAGGGCACCGGCGGTGCGCGTCACGGCTCGGCCCGGGTGCCGCAGTTCCGCGGCGGCGGCCGTGCCTTCGGTCCGGTGGTCCGCAGTCACGCATTTGCTCTGCCGAAGAAGGTTCGCTCGCTGGCGTTGCGCCACGCACTTTCAGCCAAGGCCAAGGACGGCGGCCTGATCGTGATCGAGTCGGCCATACTTGAAGCCGCCAAGACCAAGGCCCTGATCGGCCACTTCTCGGGTCTTGGTCTCACCAGCGCGCTGATCATCGATGGCGCCGAGGTTCATAACGGTTTTGCGGCGGCGGCCCGCAACATTCCCAATATCGACGTGCTGCCGATCCAGGGCATCAATGTCTATGACATTCTGCGCCGTCAGAAGCTGGTGCTGACCAAGGCCGCGGTCGATGCGTTGGAGGCGCGCTTCAAATGAAGAACATCGATCCGCGCCATTACGACATCATCGTAGCGCCCGTCGTGACCGAAAAGGCGACCGTTGCCTCCGAGCACAACAAGGTCGTGTTCAAGGTCGCCTCCAAGGCCACCAAGCCGCAGATTAAGGAAGCCGTCGAAAAACTGTTCGACGTCAAGGTTAAGAGCGTGAACACGCTGGTGCGCAAGGGCAAGACCAAGGTCTTCCGCGGCCAGTTCGGTTCGCAGTCGGATGTGAAGCGTGCGATCGTGACCCTTGAAGAGGGCCACCGTATCGACGTTACCACCGGGCTATAAGGCGGATACGACGATGGCATTGAAAAAATACAACCCCACGACGCCCGGCCAGCGGCAGCTGGTGATGGTCGATCGTTCTGCCCTCTATAAGGGCAAACCGGTCAAGGCGTTGACCGAAGGCAAACATTCCAGCGGCGGCCGCAATAACACCGGCCGCATGGTTGTGCGATTTCGCGGCGGCGGTCACAAGCAGACCTATCGCATTGTCGATTTCAAACGCACCAAAGTGGACGTGGCGGCGACTGTCGAACGTCTGGAATACGATCCGAACCGCACCGCCTTTATCGCGCTGCTGAAATATGCCGACGGCACGCAAGCTTACATTCTCGCCCCGCAGCGTCTGGCTGTCGGCGACAGCGTGATCGCCGGCAACTATGTTGACGTGAAGCCGGGCAATGTCATGCCGCTGGGCAACATGCCGATCGGCACCATTGTCCACAACGTCGAACTGAAGATCGGCAAGGGCGGCCAGCTGGCGCGCTCCGCAGGCACCTACGCGCAGGTGGTCGGACGCGATCATGACTACGTCATCGTCCGCCTCAACTCGGGCGAGCAACGATTGGTTCATGGCAGATGCACCGCCACCATCGGTGCAGTGTCGAACCCGGATCATATGAATATTTCGATCGGCAAAGCCGGCCGCAACCGCTGGCTCGGCCGCAAGCCGCACAACCGTGGCGTCTCCATGAACCCGGTGGATCATCCGCATGGCGGCGGCGAAGGCCGCACCTCCGGCGGCCGTCATCCGGTGACGCCATGGGGCAAGCCGACGAAGGGTAAGAAGACCCGGTCGAACAAGTCGACCAACCGATTCATTCTCATCAGCCGCCACAAGCGGAAGAAGTAAGGAACCCCGGACATGGTTCGTTCAGTCTGGAAAGGCCCGTTCGTTGAAGGCTCGCTGCTCAAGAAAGCAGATGCCGCGCGTTCGTCCGGCCGTCACGACGTGATCAAGATCTGGAGCCGCCGCTCGACAATCCTGCCGCAGTTCGTCGGCCTGGTTTTCGGCGTTTACAACGGCCAGAAGCATGTGCCGGTGTCGGTCAACGAGGAAATGGTAGGTCACAAGTTCGGCGAGTTTTCTCCGACCCGGACCTTCCACGGCCATTCGGGCGACAAGAAAGCCAAGAAGGCTTGAGGACGTAAGCTATGAGCAAACCAAAGCGCGAACGGAGTCTCCCGGATAACGAGGCCAAGGCGATCGCCCGGATGCTGCGGGTGAGCCCGCAGAAGCTCAATCTTGTCGCGCAGTTGATCCGCGGCCGGAAGGCGTCGGCTGCGCTCGCCGACCTGCAGTTCTCGCGCAAGCGGATCGCGATCGACGTCAAGAAGTGCCTGGAGTCGGCGATCGCCAATGCCGAAAACAACCATGACCTCGAGGTCGACGACCTGATCGTCTCCGAGGCGCATGTCGGCAAGGGTATCGTGATGAAACGTTTCGCACCGCGCGGCCGGGGCCGCTCGGGTCGTATCTTTAAACCATTTTCGCAGCTGACGATCGTGGTTCGTCAGGTCGAGGCGAGCGCTTAAAAAGAGCGCGGGAGAAAACGATGGGTCAGAAGATCAATCCAATTGGGCTGCGTCTCGGCATCAACCGGACGTGGGATTCCCGTTGGTACGCAGGCAAGAACGAATACGGCAAGCTGTTGCACGAGGACGTCAAAATTCGCGAGATGCTGCATAAGGAATTGAAGCAGGCGGCCGTCGCCAGGATCGTGATCGAGCGTCCGCACAAGAAGTGCCGCGTGACGATCCATTCAGCGCGTCCCGGCGTCGTGATCGGCAAGAAGGGCGCCGACATCGACAAGCTGCGCAAGAAGGTCGCCGACATCACCGCCTCCGACGTCGTCATCAACATCGTCGAAATCCGCAAACCCGAACTCGACGCCACCCTGGTTGCGGAATCCATTGCGCAACAACTCGAACGCCGTGTCGCATTCCGGCGCGCCATGAAACGCGCGGTACAGTCGGCGATGCGTCTCGGCGCCGAAGGCATTCGTATCAACTGTTCTGGCCGTCTTGGCGGCGCCGAAATCGCGCGCATGGAATGGTATCGCGAAGGTCGCGTTCCGCTGCATACATTGCGCGCCGATGTCGATTACGGCGTCGCCACCGCATTCACCACGTTCGGCACCTGCGGCGTCAAGGTCTGGATCTTCAAGGGCGAGATCCTCGAGCACGATCCGATGGCCCAGGACAAGAAGATGGCCGAAGGCGACGGCTCGCGTCCGCGCCGCGACGCCGCTTGATTAGCTACAGCATGATCCCGAAAAGTGGGTACCGGTTTTCGGACCAAATCATGCACAAAAAGACAGATAAGGTTTGAGGGCGTAAGCCATGATGCAACCAAAGAAGACGAAGTTCCGGAAAGCGCATAAGGGCCGGATTCACGGCACCGCGACTTCCGGCGCGACGTTGTCGTTCGGACAGTTTGGCCTGAAGGCAATGGCGCCCGAGCGCATCACCGCGCGCCAGATCGAAGCAGCCAGGCGCGCATTGACCCGCCACATGAAACGCGCCGGCCGGGTCTGGATCCGAATCTTTCCGGATGTTCCAGTGTCCAAGAAGCCGGCCGAAGTGCGCATGGGCTCGGGCAAGGGCACGCCGGAACTATGGGTCGCGCGGGTAAAGCCCGGCCGTGTCATTTTCGAGATCGACGGCGTCACCGTGCAGACCGCGAGGGAAGCGCTGTCGCTTGCCGCAGCCAAATTGCCGATCAAAACGCGCTTCGTTGCGCGCATCGCGGAGTGAGCGTCATGGCCGAGATGAAAACCGCCGATATCCGTGCAATGAGTCCCGATCAGATGGACGACGCCGTCGTCAACCTGAAGAAGGAACGGTTCAATTTGCGTTTTCAGCGCGCCACCGGGCAGCTGGAAAACACCTCGCGGCTGCGTGAAGCTCGACGCGACATCGCCCGCATCAAGACCATCGCCGCGCAGAAGCGCGACGCCAAGAAGTAAGGGGCCGACATGCCAAAACGTACGCTGCAGGGCGTGGTCGTCAGTGACAAGCAAGCCAAGACGGTTGTGGTGCGCGTCGATCGCCGTTTCACCCATCCGATCTACAAGAAGACCATCCGCCGCTCGAAAAACTACCACGCGCACGACGAGAACAACGAGTTCAAGCCCGGCGACATGGTGTGGATCGAGGAGAGCAAGCCGATCTCGTAGTTGAAGCGCTGGACCGTCGGCGGGGGCGCACAGAAGCAGACTGCGGTAGCGCAAACCAGCGCGTAGCGCGCGCAGGGAAGAGGACGAGGTGCATCAATGATTCAGATGCAGACCAACCTCGACGTGGCCGACAATTCAGGCGCACGCCGTGTCATGTGCATCAAGGTGCTTGGCGGTTCCAAGCGCCGGTATGCCACCGTTGGCGACGTCATTGTGGTGTCGATCAAGGAAGCCATCCCGCGCGGGAAGGTGAAGAAAGGCGACGTCATGAAGGCCGTGGTGGTGCGGGTCCGCAAGGACATTCGCCGCGCCGACGGCTCGGTGATCCGCTTCGATCGCAACGCCGCGGTGCTGATCAACAATCAGTCCGAGCCGGTCGGCACCCGTATCTTCGGGCCGGTGCCGCGCGAGCTGCGGGCCAAGAACCATATGAAGATCATTTCGCTCGCCCCGGAGGTGCTGTGATGGCTGCCAAGATCCGGAAGGGTGACAAGGTCATCGTTTTGTCCGGCCGCGACAAGGGCCGCACCGGCGAAGTGTTCGAGGTGCGCCCCGGCGACAACAAGGCGCTCGTCCGCGGTGTCAACCTGGTGAAGCGTCACCAGAAGCAGACCCAGGCGCAGGAAGGCGGCATCATCTCCAAGGAGTCGCCGATCCACCTGTCCAACATCGCCATCGTCGGCAAGGACGGCAAGCCGATACGGGTTGGATTCAAGGTTCAGGCGAATGGCAAGAAGGTACGCATCGCCAAGCGCTCGGGAGCAGAGATCGATGGCTGAAACCGCATACGTTCCACGTTTACGCGAACAGTTCGACAAGGAAATCCGCGGCAAGCTGACCGAGCAGTTCGGCTATGCCAACGTCATGCAGGTGCCGCGCCTCGACAAGGTCGTGCTCAACATGGGCATCGGCGAGGCCGTCAACGACCGCAAGAAGGCGGAAACCGCTGCTGCCGATCTCGCGCTGATCGCGGGCCAGAAGCCGATCGTGACCTATTCGCGCGTCGCGATCGCGACATTCAAGCTGCGTGAAAACCAGCCGATCGGCGCCAAGGTCACGCTGCGCAAGTCCAAGATGTACGATTTTATCGATCGTCTCATTAACATTGCGCTGCCGCGCGTGCGGGATTTCCGTGGCCTCAACCCGAAGAGCTTCGACGGCCGCGGCAACTATTCGCTCGGCATCAAGGAACACATCATTTTTCCCGAAATCGACTTCGACAAGATGGGGGAAACATGGGGCATGGACGTCACGGTATGCACTACGGCGCGGACCGACGACGAAGCCAGAGCATTGTTGACTGCATTCAATTTCCCGTTCCGGCAGTGAGAAGCTGATCAGCCTCTCAAACGCGGAAACGTAAGGAGCCAAGCATGGCAAAGAAGAGTTCGATCGAGAAGAACAACCGGCGGAAGAAGATGACCAAGAACGCCGCGCCCAAGCGGGCGAAGCTGAAGGCCATCATCGCCGACAAGAAGAAGCCGATGGAAGAGCGTTTCGCGGCGACGTTGAAGCTCGCCGAACTTCCGCGCAACTCGTCGGCGACGCGGATTCGCAACCGCTGCGAAATCACCGGCCGTCCGCGCTCGGTCTATCGCAAGAACAAGATGAGCCGCATTGCGATGCGAGAATACGGCTCCAAGGGCCTTATTCCCGGCCTTGTCAAGTCAAGCTGGTAAGGGGGCGGACATGTCGACGCACGATCCTATCAGCGATCTGATCACCCGCATCCGCAACGCACAGATGCGCGCCAAGCCAAAGGTTTCGACCCCGGGCTCGAAAATGCGCGCTAACGTGCTCGAAGTGCTGAAGAGCGAAGGCTACATCCGCGGTTACGCCAGCGTCGAGCATGCTTCCGGCCGCAGCGAGCTTGAGATCGAGCTGAAATATTTCGACGGCGAGCCCGTTATCCGCGAGATCGAGCGGGTTTCCAAGCCGGGGCGTCGGGTTTACGCTTCGGTCAAGAACCTGCCGCGCGTCAACAACGGTCTCGGAATTTCGGTGTTATCGACGCCGAAGGGAATCATGGCCGATCACGACGCGCGCGACGCGAATGTCGGCGGCGAAATTCTCTTCACGGTGTTCTGAGGAAGGATCGATCATGTCACGCGTTGGCAAACGACCTGTCACGGTCCCTTCGGGCGTTACCGCGACCGTCGAAGGACAGACCGTCAAGATGAAGGGGCCGAAAGGCCAGCTTCAGTTCGTCGTGCATGACGACGTCGACGTGAAGTTTGAGAACGGGGCGGTCAAAGTCGAGCCGAGGTTCGAAACCAACCGCGCGCGCGCGCTTTACGGCACCGCGCGTGCGCAGGTCGCCAATCTGGTCGAGGGCGTTACCAAGGGTTTCGAGAAAAAGCTCGATATCACCGGCGTCGGCTACCGCGCGACGTTGCAGGGCAAGAATCTGCAGCTTGCGCTCGGCTACAGCCACGACGTGGTCTACGCGATCCCGGAGGGAATCACGATCACGGTGCCGAAACCGACCGAAATCACCATCGTCGGCAACGACTCGCAGAAAGTCGGCCAGGTCGCCGCAGAGATCCGCAGCTATCGTCCGCCGGAGCCCTACAAGGGCAAGGGCGTGAGATATTCGGACGAATTTATCTTCCGCAAGGAAGGCAAGAAGAAGTAACGGAGCCGGTCATGTCGAAACTCAAGATTACGAATGCCCGGCGCAAGCACCGCGTAAGGCTGTCGTTGCGCCGCACCGCCGGCGGCCGTCCGCGTCTGTCGGTGTTCCGCTCGTCGAAGCACATCTATGCGCAGGTCATCGACGATCAGAAGGGTGAGACGCTGGCTTCGGCGTCTTCGCTGGAAAAGACGCTGCGTGATGGCGGCAAGACCGGCGCGGACATCGATGCGGCCAAGGCGGTCGGCAAGCTGCTGGCGGAACGCGCCGTGAAGAACGGCGTCAAGGAAGTGGTCTTCGATCGCGGCGGCTACCTTTATCACGGCCGCGTCAAGGCGCTTGCGGACGCTGCGCGCGAAAGCGGCCTCAGCTTCTAACTAATGAACGGATAGATTGGAAAACACCATGGCAGGTGAACGCGAACGCGGTGGCGGCCACCGGGGCGGCCGGGAAGAACGCGACAGCGAATTCGTCGACAAGCTCGTCCACATCAATCGTGTGGCGAAGGTCGTCAAGGGCGGCAAGCGCTTCGGCTTTGCGGCGCTGGTCGTCATCGGCGATCAGAAGGGCCGGGTCGGATTCGGCCACGGCAAGGCGCGCGAAGTGCCCGAGGCGATCCGCAAGGCGACCGAGTCGGCGAAACGCAATCTGACGCGCGTGGCGTTGCGCGAGGGCCGCACGCTGCACCACGACATCGCTGGCCGCCATGGCGCTGGCCGTGTCTATCTGCGCGCAGCCCCGGCCGGAACCGGCATCATCGCCGGCGGTCCGATGCGTGCGGTGTTCGAGACGCTCGGTATCCAGGATGTCGTTGCCAAGTCGATCGGCTCGTCGAATCCCTACAACATGGTTCGCGCCACCTTCGACGCGTTGAAGCATCAGGACTCGCCGCGTTCGGTCGCGGCGCGCCGCAACATCAAGGTCTCCACACTGCAGTCGCGCCGTGTCGGCGGCGATGCTGAAGTGGTTGCTGAATAATGGCATGATCCGGAAAATCCGATACCGGCTTTCCGATAAGATCATGCCCGATTGAATACGCTTGGAGCTTATGACGATGGCCAATGCCGCAAAGACGATCAAGGTCGAGCAGACCGGCAGCGCGATCCGCCGCCATCACTCGCAGCGCGCGACGCTGATCGGCTTGAAACTCAACAAGATCGGCCGAGTCACGGAGCTGCAGGATACGCCTGCGGTTCGCGGCATGATCGCAAAGGTTCAACACCTCGTCCGCGTTGTGGATGAGAAATAGTTTTTGCCGTCATGTCCGGCCCTGTGCCGGGCATCCGCGTCTTTCGTGTCAAGCTCGCAAAAGACGTGGGTAGCCGGGATAAGCCCGGCCAAGACGAAGAGAGAAGGAAATACGACGATGAAGCTCAGCGAACTCGCCGACAACGCCGGCTCGCGCAAAAAGCGCATGCGGGTCGGCCGCGGCATCGGCTCCGGCAAGGGCAAGACGTCGGGGCGCGGCGGCAAGGGCCAGACCGCGCGCTCCGGCGTGCGCATCAAGGGCTTTGAAGGCGGCCAGATGCCGCTGCATCGACGGTTGCCTAAGCGCGGCTTCAACAACATCTTCCGGATCGAGTTTGCCGAAATCAACCTCGACCGGATCCAGGGCGCGATCGACGCCAAGACGCTCGATGCCAATGGCACCATCAATGCCGAGTCGCTGGTGAAATCCGGGGCCATCCGGCGCGCCAAGGGCGGCGTGCGTCTGCTGGGCCGCGGGGAGATCAAGGCCAAACTGACGATCGAGGTTCACGGTGCGTCGAAATCCGCCATCGCGGCGGTCGAGAAAGCCGGCGGCACGGTGAAAATCCTGGCGCCGAAAAAGGACGAAGGCGCCGAGCAACAGGCGTCGTAAATTTATCGTCATGCCCGGCCTTGTGCCGGGCATCCACGTCTTTACCTGCTATTTTGCGATAAAAGACGTGGATGGCCGGGACAAGCCCGGCCATGACGAGCGAAAGGACCGGGACCGATGGTCTCTGCAGCAGAACAACTGGCGGCAAACCTTAATTTCGGCGCTCTGGCCAAGGCCGACGAACTGAAGAAGCGCATCTGGTTCACACTGGGTGCGCTGCTGGTCTATCGCCTCGGTACCTACATCCCGCTGCCGGGCATCGACCCCAATATCTGGGAACAGGTATTCCGCTCGCAGGCGGGCGGCATCCTCGGCATGTTCAACATGTTTGCCGGCGGCGGCATTCACCGCATGGCGATCTTTGCGCTGAACATCATGCCGTACATCTCGGCTTCCATCATCATTCAACTGCTGACCACCGTGTCGCCGCAACTCGAAGCCTTGAAGAAAGAAGGCGAGGCTGGCCGCAAGACCCTCAACCAGTACACGCGCTACCTTACGGTGATCCTGGCGGCGTTTCAGTCCTATGGCATCGCCGTAGGGCTCGAAGGCGCCGGCAATGTGGTCAGCGATCCCGGCCTGTTCTTCCGTCTCTCGACGGCGATTACCTTGACCGGCGGCACCATGTTCCTGATGTGGCTCGGCGAGCAGATCACCTCGCGCGGCATCGGCAACGGCATTTCACTGATCATACTGGCGGGTATCGTCGCCGAGTTGCCCTCGGCGCTCGCCAATATGCTCGAGCTTGGCCGTCAAGGTGCGCTGTCGACCGGCCTCATCCTAGTCGTCATCGTGATGGCGGTCGCGGTGATTGCATTCATCGTGTTCATGGAGCGGGCTCAACGCCGGTTGCTGATCCAGTATCCGAAACGCCAGGTCGGCAACAAGATGTTTGAAGGGCAGTCCTCGCATCTGCCGCTCAAGCTGAACACTTCGGGCGTGATCCCGCCGATCTTTGCCTCGTCGCTGTTGCTGCTGCCGACTACGGTCGCGAATTTCAATGCCGGCAAGGGGCCGGAGTGGTTTCAGTGGCTCAACACGCAGTTGAGCCACGGCCGTCCACTGTTCCTGTTTCTCTATCTGGCGCTGATCGTATTCTTCGCGTTCTTCTATACGGCGATCGTGTTCAACCCGACTGAAACGGCCGACAATCTGAAAAAGCATGGCGGCTTCATACCCGGCATTCGTCCTGGAGAACGCACCGCCGAATACATCGACTACGTGCTCTCGCGCATCACGGTGCTCGGCGCGACGTATCTTGCGATCGTCTGTCTGATCCCCGAGATTCTGATCTCTTACGCCTCGGTACCGTTCTACTTCGGCGGCACGTCGCTGTTGATCGTCGTCAGCGTGACCATGGATACGGTGGCGCAGGTGCAGGGCTATCTGCTCGCGCATCAGTACGAGGGTTTGATCAGGAAATCGAAGCTGCGGGGCCGCCGTCGATAACGCGGGCGGCCAGGGGGCGATTACATGAGACTGATTCTTCTCGGGCCGCCGGGGTCGGGCAAGGGAACGCAGGCGCAACGGCTGGTTCACCGCTACGGTATCGTTCAGTTGTCGACGGGCGAGATGCTGCGCGCCGCAGTCGCGGCGCAGACCCCGATCGGCCTCAAGGCCAAGGACATCATGGCCGGCGGCGGCCTTGTGCCGGACGACATCGTGGTCGGAATCATTTCCGACCGTCTCGACGAGCCTGACATGGTGAAGGGTTTTATCCTCGACGGCTTCCCGCGTACCGTTCCGCAGGCGCAGGCGCTGGATGATCTGCTGAAGAAAAAGCATATCAAGCTCGACGCCGTGATCGAACTGCGCGTCAATGAAAGCGCGTTGCTGGCGCGGGTAGAGACCCGGGTCGCGGAAATGATCGCGCGCGGCGAAGAAGTCCGCGTCGACGACACCCCCGAGGTTTTGTCGAAGCGTCTGGCAAGCTATCGGTCGCTGACCGAGCCGCTGATTCACTATTATTCGGAGCGGCGCAAGCTGCTGACGGTCGACGGCATGATGACCATCGAGCACGTCACCCGCGAGATCCATCGCATCCTGGCCGCAATCGGCGCGATGGACGCGAAATCGGTTAAAAAGGCCCGAGGAGAGGCGCCTACGCGCGTGGTCAAAGCAGGCAGGCCGGTCAAAAAGACCGCCAAGAGGGCTGGAAAGGCCGGAAAACCCGTACCCAAGCGCGCAAAAAAGTCAGGCCGCACGACCGGACCGGGTTCCAAGGCCAAGGCGATCGAAGGGTCCAAAAAATTCGCTAAAAAACCACCGAAAAAGCGAGCTAAAGCCTAGAGACGGTTGACGAAACCACGTGGAATCCTTTAATAAGCCCGGTATCCAGTCGGATAGTTTCCAACGATGCCGGGCCCCGAGACAATTCAGGGGGACGGGCGTCGTGTTCGCGTTTGCGGATACCCGCCTGACGTAATGAAAGAATGCCGGTCATTGGATGATCGGCGACAGGAGAGAACTCTGTGGCCCGTATTGCCGGCGTGAATATTCCGACCAACAAGCGCGTTCTGATCGCGCTTCAGTACATCCATGGCATCGGCCAGAAGAATGCCGCCGAGATCATGGAGAAGGTCAAGATTCCCGACGATCGCCGGGTGTCGCAGTTGAGCGACCAGGAAGTGCTGCAGATTCGTGAAGTCATCGACCGCGACTACATGGTCGAGGGCGACCTGCGTCGCGAGACCGGCATGAACATCAAGCGTCTGATGGACCTCGGCTGCTATCGCGGGCTGCGTCATCGCCGCGGATTGCCGGTGCGCGGTCAGCGTACCCATACCAATGCGCGAACGCGCAAGGGCCCGGCCAAGTCGATCGCCGGCAAGAAGAAGTAATCAGGCGAATAGCGAACAGGCGGCAGCGGCCAGGGTCCGTTCGCTATTGGCCATTCGCCACTCGTTATTCAGGTGGAGCCGCTGGCATTACGGCGGCGTTGAGATCTTAAGGAAAGGTTTGAAATGGGCAAGGAAGCCACCCGCATACGCCGCCGCGAACGCAAGAACATCGCGTCCGGCGTTGCGCATGTGAATTCGTCGTTCAACAACACGACCATCACCATCACCGATGCGCAGGGCAACACTATTGCGTGGTCGTCGGCTGGCACGATGGGCTTCAAGGGCTCGCGCAAGTCGACGCCCTATGCCGCGCAGGTCGCGGCGGAAGACGTCTCGAAAAAAGCGCAGGAACACGGTATGCGCACGCTGGAGGTTGAGGTCGCAGGTCCCGGTTCGGGCCGAGAATCTGCGCTTCGCGCATTGCAGGCCGCGGGTTTCACCGTGACCTCGATCCGTGACGTAACCACGATCCCCCACAATGGCTGCCGGCCGCGCAAGCGTCGGCGCGTTTGAGTTTTCGACCGCGGGCGGACTGTCTGCCTGCGATGTTTAGATGTTTATGACGCGGACCGGTCCGCGATTTCCAACGCCAGTAATTTGATCGCAATTTTGACTGGCAGGTATGGGTGACAACAGTGACGATTCAGAAAAACTGGCAAGAACTTATCCGGCCGAACAAGCTCCAGGTGACCCCGGGCACCGACTCCAACCGTTTTGCGACTTTGGTCGCCGAGCCGCTTGAGCGCGGCTTCGGTCAGACACTTGGCAATGCGCTGCGCCGCATCCTGCTGTCGTCGCTGCAGGGTGCTGCGGTGCAGTCGGTGCATATCGACGGCGTGCTGCATGAATTCTCGTCGATCGCCGGCGTGCGCGAGGACGTCACGGACATCGTGCTCAACATCAAGGACATCTCGATCAAGATGCAGGGCGAAGGTCCCAAGCGCATGGTCGTGAAGAAGCAGGGACCCGGCGCGGTCACCGCCGGCGACATCCAGACCGTCGGCGACGTCGTGGTGCTCAATCCGGACCTGCAGATCTGCACCCTCGACGAAGGCGCCGAAATCCGCATGGAATTCACGGTCGCGGCGGGCAAGGGCTATGTCGCCGCCGAGCGCAACCGGCCCGAAGATGCGCCGATCGGCCTGATCCCGGTGGACAGCCTGTTCTCGCCGGTGCGCAAGGTGTCGTACAAGGTCGAGAATACCCGCGAGGGACAGATCCTCGATTACGACAAGCTTACTATGACCATCGAGACCAACGGCGCGATCAGCCCGGACGACGCGGTGGCCTATGCCGCACGTATCCTGCAGGACCAGCTTAACGTGTTCGTGAACTTCGAAGAGCCGCGTAAGGAAGTTGCGCAGGAGATCATTCCCGATCTCGCCTTCAACCCGGCATTCCTCAAGAAGGTCGACGAACTCGAGCTGTCGGTGCGTTCGGCGAACTGCCTGAAGAACGACAATATCGTCTACATCGGCGACCTCGTGCAGAAGTCGGAAGCGGAAATGCTTCGCACTCCGAATTTTGGACGCAAGTCGTTGAACGAGATCAAGGAAGTGCTGGCCCAGATGGGTCTGCATCTCGGAATGGAAGTGCCGGGCTGGCCGCCGGAGAATATCGACGAACTGGCCAAGCGCTTTGAGGATCATTACTGATTTTTGTCATTCCGGGTGCGCGCGTGCGCAAACCCGGAATTCAGAAGTTGAATACATCGAGATTCGGGTCGTCGCTGCGCGGCGTCCGGAATGACGGGCGAACGCAGGCGGCCCACCTGAGCAACGTGTCCGGCGAGCCGTCGCGACCGAACAAGGTTTGAGGAATAAAATATGCGTCACGGCAAGGTTCATCGGAAGCTCAACCGCACCGCCGAGCACCGCAAAGCGATGTTTGCCAATATGTGCGCGGCGCTGATCAAGCACGAGCAGATCGTCACCACGCTGCCGAAGGCCAAGGAATTGCGCCCGGTCGTCGAGAAGCTGGTGACGCTTGGCAAGAAGGGCGGTCTTTCCTTGCGCCGCCAGGCCATCAGCGAGATGCGCGATCTCGATCAGGTGCGCAAGCTGTTCGATGTGCTGGCGACGCGCTACAAGGACCGGCAGGGCGGCTATACCCGCATCATCAAGGCCGGCTTCCGCTACGGCGACAACGCGCCGATGGCCGTGATCGAATTCGTCGACCGCGACGTCGACGCCAAGGGCCTGGATTCCGGGCCGGATCAGTCGAAGCCCGCCGAAGCGGCGTAACCGCTGTCCAGGTCTAATACCAGAGCCTTGCGCCGGCCGTCTTGAGAGGCGGCCGCAGCGCCGCCCCCTTGTGGCTGCCGAGATTGTCCTGATGACGTTGTCGCGGGAGTTGAGCAATGGCAAAAGGATTTGCTCGACATAGGCGTGGAAGCATCTGCCGTTAATCGGGCCGTTCCCCGGACGCAGCGCAGCGCGCAGCCCTTGCGGAGCGGTGCGCTGCAGAGCCGGGGTCCCGGTTGCTTGCGGCGCAAAGAAACCGGGGTTCCGGTTGTTGCGGCTGCAAAGGAACCGGGGTCCCGGTTCTGCGAAGCGGCATGAAG